>NZ_JBJGZW010000003.1:0-273421 GCF_054050695.1 Blastococcus sp. SYSU D00820 | reverse complement strand
CGGCGCGCCCGCGGGGGCCGCCGGCGCGGCCGACGCCCCCCCCGCGCCGGCCCCCGCCGCCCCCCGCCCCCCCGGCCGCGCCACCTCGAGCAGCGTCTGCGAGATGGCCAGCGGGGTGCGCAGCTCGTGGGAGGCGTTGGCGGCGAACCGCCGCTGCTCCGCGACGTGCGCCTCGAGCCGGGCGAGCATCCCGTCGAAGGCGTCGGCGAGCTCGCGGAACTCGTCCCGGGGGCCGGGCAGCCGGATCCGGTGGGCGAGGGATCCCTGCGCGGCCAGCCGGGTGGCGTCGGTGATCCGGGTGAGCGGGGCGAGCATCCGGCCGGCGAGCAGCCACCCGCCTGCCAGACCGAACCCCAGCAGGAACGCCAGGGCCGCGGCCGCCTTGGGGACGAAGGCCCGCTGGAGGTCCGACCGGTTGGGCACGAACAGCCCGGGGGTGCCCTCCCGGGAGCCGCCGGTGACGATCACGCCGTCGGGCACGTAGCGGAGCAGGAACAGCCACACGACCCCGAGGAGGAGCGTTCCGGCGAGCAGCAGGAAACCGGCGTAGCTGAGGGTCAGCCTGAGCCGGACGCTGGGGCCGGCAGCCCTATCCACGGTTCCCCCGCCCGGGTCCGGCGTCGATCCGGTAGCCGACGCCGGGGACGGTGGCGATGATCCCGGGTTCCCCCAGGCGTTTGCGCAGCGCCGACACCGTGATGCGCACGGCGTTGGTGAAGGGGTCGGCGTGCTCGTCCCACGCCCGCTCGAGCAGCTCCTCGGCGCTGACGACCCCGCCCTCGGCGCCGACGAGGACCTCCAGGACGGCGAACTGCTTGCGGGTGAGCGCGACGTAGCGGCCGTCCCGGTGGACCTCGCGCCGGAACGGGTCCAGGCGCAGCCCGGCGATCTCCCGCACCGGGGGCCGGCTGTGGGCCCGCCGGCGGTCGAGCGCGCGGAGCCGCAGCACCAGCTCCCGCAGGGCGAAGGGCTTGGTGAGGTAGTCGTCGGCGCCGAGCTCGAAGCCGCTGGCCTTGTCGTCGAGCCGGTCGGCGGCGGTGAGCATGAGGATCGGCAGGCCGCTGCCGGAGGCGACGATGTGCCGGGCGATCGCGTCACCGCTGGGCCCGGGGACGTCCCGGTCGAGGACGGCGATGTCGTAGGTGTTGACGCTCAGCAGCTCCAGCGCGGTGTCGCCGTCCGCGGCGAGGTCCGCCGCGATCGCCTCCAGGCGGAGCCCGTCGCGGATGGCCTCGGCCATGTAGGGCTCGTCCTCGACGACCAGTACCCGCACGCCGGCGATGCTACGAACGGCGGCCTATCGCGCGGATATCGGAAAACGCGAACGCTGCGGCGACACCGCGCCGTCTTCGCTCGCGGCATGACGACGAGGCAGGCAGGACGAGGAGCGGGGCGGGGGACCGGCGGCATCGTCGTCGCCGCCCTGCTGGTGGCGGTCGCGGCGGTCGCCGCGGTCCTCGGGTCGCAGTCGTGGACGGCCGGGGTGCCGGCCGGGCGGGGCGCCGCCGTGGCCGGCCCGGAGGACGGCGTCCTGCCCGAGGGCGCCACGGTCGACGACGACGGGCTGCCGGGGATCGCCCACCTCGATCCGGTGCTCCTGGGTGCCCTGCGCCGGGCCACCGTGGAGGCCCGGGCCGTGGGCATCGAGCTCACCGTGACGAGCGGCTGGCGGTCCGAGCGCTACCAGGAGCAGCTGCTCCGCGAGGCGGTCGCCGAGTACGGATCGGCGGAGGAGGCAGCCCGGTGGGTGGCGCCCGCGGAGACGTCGGCCCACGTGTCGGGCGACGCCGTGGACATCGGCCCGTCGTCGGCGATCTCGTGGCTGTCGCAGCACGGCGCCGGCCACGGGCTCTGCCAGGTGTACGCCAACGAGCCCTGGCACGTCGAGCTGCGCCCGGAGGCGGTCGAGCACGGCTGCCCGCCGATGTACGCCGACCCCACCGAGGACCCGAGGACGGTCGCCGCCCGGTGACCGCCTCCGGTCGATGCCCTGCAGGGGTGACACGATCGGGCCATGTCGTCACCGGAGGGGGCGGCCGGAGCCGGCACGGCGTTCGTCCTCGGTGGCGGAGGAGTGCTGGGCGCGGCCGAGGTCGGGATGCTGCAGGCACTGTTCGAGCGCGGCATCCGGCCGGACCTGGTCGTCGGCACGTCCGTGGGCGCGATCAACGGCGCGCTGGTCGCCGCCGAGCCGGCTTCCAGCGGCGTGGACCGGCTGCGCGCGGTGTGGGAGGAGCTGACCTCCCGGCGGATCTTCGCCGGGTCGGCGCTCGGCCGGATCGGCACGTTGCTGCGGACCCGCACCCACGTGCACTCCCCGGACCCGCTGCGGGAGCTGCTGGAGGCCCACCTGCCGGCACGGACGTTCGCCGAGCTCGCCGTCCCGTTCCAGTGCATCGCGGCCAGCGTCGAGCGGGCCGCCGAGCACTGGTTCACCGAGGGCGACCTGGTCGACGCCGTCCTCGCCTCGTGCGCGGTGCCCGGCCTGCTGCCACCCGTCGAGGTCGGCGGCGAGCACTATCTCGACGGCGGTCTGGTGCACAGCATCCCGGTCGGCCGGGCGGTCGCGCTCGGGGCCGGCACCGTCTACGTGCTGCACGTCGGCCGGATCGACAGCCCGCTCCGGCCTCCGGCCCGCCCCTGGGAGGTCGCCACGGTGGCGTTCGAGATCGCCCGGCGGCACCGCTTCGCCGCCGACATGGCCGCGCTCCCACCCGACGTGACGGTGCACGTCCTGCCCGCGGGCGACACGGCGCCGACCGCCACCGCCAACGTGCGCTACCGCGACTTCTCCGGCGTCCCCGCCCGCATCGAGCGGGCCCGCGCCGCGACCGGCCGGTACCTCGACCGGACGAGCCCCCAGGAGGCCTGAGGTGCTGCCACCACGCCGGGTGCGCCGGATCGCCGGCCCCCTCCTCGTCGGCGCCCTGCTGACCGCCGTCCTCCTGCTGCCCGTGCTCGTGCTGCTGGCAGCCGTGGCCTCGCTGTTCGCGCCGGGGCGCTGGCGCGTGCTGCGCCTGCTGTGCTTTGCGCTGCTGTACCTCGCGACGGAGGTGATCGGACTGCTGGCCGCGGGCCTGCTGTGGCTGCTGAGCGGCTTCGGCCGCCGGCTGGCCGGTCCCCGGTTCCAGGCGGCCCACTACACCGTGCTGCGCGTGCTCCTCGACGTCCTGATGCGCGCGGCGCAGCGGCTGTTCGCGCTCCGGCTGGTCACCGACGGCACGTCCTGGTCACCGCTGGACGACGGCGTGCCCGGCTCGACGAACGCCATGGTGGTGCTCTCCCGCCATGCCGGCCCCGGCGACTCGTTCCTGCTCGTGCACACGCTGATGAACCGCGACCACCTGCGCCGGCCGCGGATCGTGCTCAAGGACGTCCTGCAGTGGGACCCGCTGATCGACGTGTACCTCAACCGGCTGCCCAACTCCTTCGTCGGATCGGGCCCCGGGGCCGGTGACGCGGCCGCGGCGGCGATCGCCGGTCTCGCGCGGGACCTCGGTGAGGAGGACGCCCTGCTGATCTTCCCGGAGGGCGCGAACTTCACCCCGCGCCGGCGGTCCACGGCGATCCAGCGACTGCGGGACCGGGGGCTGCTGCGCGCGGTGCACCGTGCCGAGGGGATGCAGCACCTGCTCCCACCGCGCCCGGCCGGGGTCGCCGCGGCGCTGGAGGCGGCGCCGCACGCCGACGTGGTCTTCGTCGGGCACACCGGGCTCGAGCACCTCAGCACGGTGCGTGACCTGTGGCGCGGGTTGCCCATGGACAAGACCCTCCACCTGCGCTGGTGGTTCGTCCCGGCGGCCGAGGTCCCGCGAGGGGAGACCGAGCGCAGCGACTGGCTCTACCACTGGTGGGAGACGATCGACGACTGGATCGCCGCGACGCAGCGCGAGGAGGCGCGGCAGGCCCGGGCGTAGCCGTCAGCCGGTGCCCGAGGAGCTGCTGGGGAGGAGCCCCAGCGCCGTCGTCAGCGCGCCGTACAGCAGGGCCGGGCCGGTGTGCGGCAGCCGCCGGCCGGCGGCGGCCCGCTCCTCGCCGCGCCGGAAGGCCCACCGTTCCGCGGCGACCGCCCCGCGGACCGACAGGACGGCCACGGCGGCCGCGGCCCCCAGCAGGGCGGCCCGGGTGGCCGCCGGGAGCGAGCCGAACGCGGGAGAGGGCTGCCCCTGCTCGCCGGCCTCCCGGCGCGCGCGAGCGGCGGCGCGCGCGGCCCGCAGCTCGGGCACGGCCGTGGCGAGGGAGACCGCGGCGACCCCCGCCTTGACCCAGCCCCGGGCGGTCCGCGAGGCGAGGAAGTCGGGACTGGCGTAGTAGACGACGGTCGCCGCTCCGGAGACCAGCGCGGACGTCGTTCGCGAAGTCATGCCGCCATCCTGTCCCGCGCCCTTGACCTTGACACGGTGCCAACCTGCCTACTGCGGGCGGAGGTGACGTCGATGACCACGACGGGCGACATGCAGCTGACTTCCCGCCTGGCCGGGGCCCTGGGCGCCGGCGACCCGTCGGTCCGGCTCCGGGCCGCCCTGGCGGCCGGATCGGCCCCGGACCCGGCCCTGCTCGACCGGCTCGTCGAGCGCTGCGCGGACGAGCCGGACCCCTTCGTGCGGGACATGCTGTCCTGGGCGCTGACCCGCCTCCCGCCGGAGGTCACGCTGCCCCGCCTGCGCCGGGAGCTGGAGGCGGCGCGCCCCCAGGCCCGCAGCCAGGCACTGCACACGCTCTCCAAGATCGGCGAGCCCGGTCCGCGGGAGTGGATCACGCCCGGGCTGATCGGCGACCCCGACGACGAGGTGGCCCGGAGCGCGTGGCGCGCCGCGGTCGCGCTGGTGCCCGGGGACGCGGAGGAGCGGCGGCGCCTGGCCGGCGAGCTCGCCGGGCAGCTCGGTCGCGGCGGCCCCGAGGTCCAGCTGAGCCTCAGCCGGGCGCTGGTCGCCCTCGGCGACCTGGTCGAACCCGCCCTGGAGGCGGCGGCCGCCGATCCCGACCCCGCGGTGGCCGCCCACGCACGTGCCACCGGCCTGCTCCTGCAGGATCCGGACATGCGGTTCGCGGCGGCCGTCGAGGAGGCGAAGCGGGTGCTGGCACTCGGTCCGGGCCGGGCGGCGCGGTGCTGATCGGCGAGGTGTCCCGCCACTCGGGGGTGAGCACCCGGATGCTCCGGCACTACGACGCCCTGGGGCTGGTGCGGCCCACCGGCCGCACCGTCGGCGGCTACCGCGAGTACTCGGCGGACGACGTCCGCCGGATCTTCCACGTGGAGAGCCTGCGCTCCCTCGGTCTCACGCTCCGGCAGATCGGCCGCGCGCTGGAGGATCCGGCGTTCGCGCCGTCCGGCCTGGTGGGCGACCTGATCCGCTGGACCGAGGACCGGCTGGCGCGCGACCGGGAGCTGCTCGAGCGGCTCCGCGCGATCGACGCGTCGGCACCGCCCGGGTGGCAGGACGTCCTGCGGATCGTCGAGCTCCTGCAGGGGCTCGGCTCGGCCAGCGCCGCGCGCCGGCAGCAGGCCGCCCTGGCCCAGCCGGAGGGCGCCGCGCTCTCCGCCGAGGTGCTGGCCGGGGCCGTCCTCGCCGAGCCCGATCCCCACGTCGCGGGCGCGCTGCGCTGGGCGCTGGCCCGCGCCGACGGGAACGGCGTGGCGGCGCTGGCCGCCGGCGCGCGGGCGGACGACGTCGAGGTCCGACGGCGCGCGGTGCTCGCGCTCGCCGGGATGCCGCAGGCGCCGGGCGCGGCCGCGGTGCTCACCGCCGCGCTGGAGGACCACGACGCCACGGTGCGCGGGCACGCCGCGCTGGCGCTGGGCCGGCTGGGGGTGGCCGCGGCCGTCCCCGTGCTCGTCGGCATGGTGGTCGAGGGCGACCACGACGTCGAGGCGGCCGAGGCCCTGACGACGCTGTCCGCGGACCCCGCCGGCGCGGCCGGGATCCTCGGCGCGCTGGTCGACGAGCTCGACGCGCCGGGCGCGGGCACCGCGTCGCGGATCCGCCTGGCCCAGGTGCTCGTCGAGCTGCCGGGGGAGGCCCCGGGAGAGGTGCTGCGCCGGCTGGCCGGGGACGAGGACCGCGCCGTCGCCCTCGTCGCGTCGGCGTTCGTCACGGTCCGCGGGAACGGCTGACCGCCGCGGCCGGGCGGCTCTGGAGCAACGGCGGCCCGGGATGGTTGGCTGGCCCTCCACCTGCGAGAAGGGCCCACGATGTCGCTGCTGTCCACCGTCGCGGAGGCGCTGGCCTCCGGCTCCGTCGAGGTCGTCGACCTCACCGCGCCGCTGTCGTCCGAGACGCCGGTCATCGGACTGCCCCCGCAGTTCGCGCAGACGGCGCGGTTCGAGCTGGAGGAGCTCAGCCGGTACGACGACCGCGGGCCGGCCTGGTACTGGAACAACTTCCGCACCGGCGAGCACACCGGCACCCACTTCGACGCGCCCAACCACTGGGTGACCGGCAAGGACGGCGACGACGTCGCCTCGGTGCCGGTGCGGCGGATGGTCGCCCCGGCCGTCGTCCTCGACTTCTCCGAGCAGGTGGCCGGGGACCCGGACTTCCTCCTGGAGGTGGAGCACGTCCGGGAGTGGGAGGCCGCGCACGGCCCGCTGCCGGAGGGCGGCTGGCTGCTCTACCGCACCGGCTGGGACGCCCGCTCGGCCTCCCAGGAGGAGTTCCTGAACGCCGACGAGAGCGGGCCGCACACGCCCGGCATCTCGCCGGCGTGCGCCCGCTGGCTGGCCGAGGAGGCGCCGGTCATCGGGCTGGGCGTGGAGACCGTCGGCACCGACGCCGGCGCCGCGCACTCCTTCGACCCGCCGTTCCCCTGCCACGCCGCGCTGATGGGCAGCGGCAAGTACGGGCTGACCCAGCTGCAGAACCTCCACCGGCTGCCGCCGACGGGCGCGCTGGTGGTGGCCGCGCCGCTGCCGATCGTGGACGGCTCCGGATCGCCGGCGCGGGTGCTCGCGCTGGTCGAGCGCGGATGACCGTCGCGCGGGCGGTCGGGGAGACCCTCGTCCGCTGCGGTGTCGACACCGTCTTCGGCGTCGTCGGGTCGGGCAACTTCCTGACCACCAACGCGATGGTGGCGGCCGGCGCCCGGTACGTCGCGGCCCGCCACGAGGGCGGCGCGGCCACCATGGCCGACGCCTACGCGCGCACCAGCGGGCGGGCGGCGGCGCTCAGCGTGCACCAGGGCTGCGGGCTGACCAACGCGCTGACCGGCATCACCGAGGCGGCGAAGAGCCGCACCCCGCTGGTCGTGGTGACGGCGGAGGCGACCTCCCGCCGGTCGAACTTCTGGATCGACCAGGCCGCGCTCGCCGAGGCGGTCGGGGCGGTGCCGATGCGCGTCGACTCGGCCGGCGACGCCGTCGCCCGGGCGGCCGAGGCGGTCGGGACCGCCCGGGACGGGCGCCGCGTCGTCGTCCTGAACCTGCCGCTCGACGTGCAGGGTCACGAGGCGCCGGCCGCGCCCGCGGTGGCGCCGGCCGGTCAGGACGTCCCCGCGCCCGACCCGGACGCCGTGGCCCGGCTGGCCGACGCCCTGCGCCGCGCGCGCCGGCCGGTGTTCGTCGCCGGCCGCGGCGCCCGCGGCGCGCGCGCCGAGCTGGTGGCGCTCGCCGACCGGGGCGGCGCCCTGCTGGCCACGTCGGCAGTGGCCAAGGGCCTGTTCCGGGGGGAGCCGTGGGACCTCGACGTGTCGGGCGGCTTCGCCACGCCGCTGGCCGCCGAGCTGGTGTCCGGGGCCGACCTCGTGGTCGGCTGGGGATGCGCGCTGAACATGTGGACGACGCGGCACGGCCGGCTGATCGCCGACGACGCCGTCGTCGTCCAGGTCGACCTCGACGCCGACGCGCTCGGCGCGCAGCGCCCCGTCGACCTCGGGGTCGTCGGCGACGTCGGGGCCGTGGCGCGGGCCGCGGCCGCGCTGCTCCCCGGCCCCGCGACCGGGTACCGGACCCCGGAGGTGCGCCGCGCGATCGCCGAGCGGGGGCGCTGGCGGGACGAGCCGTACGACGACGCCGGCGGCGGCGGCCTGGTCGACCCGCGGACGCTGACCACCGCGCTGGACGACCTGCTGCCCGCCGAGCGCGTCGTGGCCGTCGACTCGGGCAACTTCATGGGCTACCCGAGCATGTTCCTCGACGTCCCCGACGAGGCCGGATTCTGCTTCACCCAGGCGTTCCAGTCGGTGGGGCTGGGGCTGGCCACCGCGATCGGCGCGGCGCTGGCCCGCCCCGACCGGCTGCCGGTGGCCGCCCTCGGTGACGGCGGGGCGCTGATGGGCGCCTCGGAACTGGAGACCGTCGTCCGGCTGGGGCTGCCGATGGTGGTCCTGGTCTACGACGACGCGGCGTACGGCGCCGAGGTGCACCACTTCGGCCCCGGCGGGCACGCGCTCGACACGGTGCGGTTCCCCGAGACCGACTTCGCGGCGATCGCCCGCGGCCACGGGTTCAGCGCCGTCACCGTGCGCGAGCCCGGCGACCTGGCGGCGGTGGGGGAGTGGCTGGCCGGGCCCCGCAGCACGCCGCTGCTGGTCGACGCCAAGGTGACCCGCGACCAGCCGTCGTGGTGGCTGGAGGAGGCCTTCCGCGGGCACTGACCGGTGCGGCGCCGCCGGTCCTGGCAGGGTGGTGGGCATGGTCGCGCCCGTCGTCGTGGTCACCGGCGCCAACGGCCTGGTCGGCACCGCGGTGTGCCGGGCGCTGGCCGGGCGGTCGGCACGGGTGCGCGCCGTCGTCCGCCGGTCCGGCAGCGCGCCCCGGCTCGGCGGGGTCACCGAGGTGGTCGGCGACCCCGCCGACGGCGACCTCGCCCGCGAGGTGACCCGGGGCGCCGACGCGGTCGTCACGACGGTCCACCCGATGGGCTCGCCCCGGGAGGTGCAGTACCGGGTGGGCGTCGAGGGCACCGCGGTGCTCGCCCGGGCGGCCCGGGACGCCGGCGTCGCCCGGCTGGTGCACGTGTCGACGACCGGCGTCTACGACCGCCGGGACGGCGACGGCGACATCGCCGAGGACGGTCCGCTGCTGCCCGAGGGCAGCGGCGCCTACCCCGACACCAAGAACGCCGCCGACGCCGCCCTGGCGCAGATCGGCGGGCTGGCGACCGTCCTGGTCCGCCCGCCGGCGATCCTCGGGGCCGGGGAGACGTCGGTCTGGAACACGCTGCGACCGCAGCGGATCCGCGACGGCGAGCGCCGGGCGAACCCGGCGCAGACCTGGGGCTGGGTGCACGTCGACGACCTGGCGGCCATGATCGCGGCCGTCGCGACCGGTGCCGTCGCCACCGCCGACGATCCGGAGCGCGGTCCCGTGGCCGGACGCGCCACTCCGGTCATCGTCGCCGGTGAGCCGGCCACGTGGCGGGACTACCTGGGCACGGTCACCGACGCGCTCGGCGTGGCCCCGGAGTGGACCGACGGGCCGGTCTGGACGGGGCGGCTGCGCACCGACCGGGCGCGGGCGTGGGGCTGGGCGCCGCGCGTCGGCCTGGCCCAGGCGCTGGAGGAGCTGCGGCGGGGCGTGGCAGCGCTCCCCAGGGCGTGACGAGGAGGATCGACGTGATCGACGACGTGATCGACCGCTGGCACCGCTTCCTGGCCGGGGAGCTCCCCGGGGGTCTCGACGAGCTGCTGGCCGACGACGTCGTCTTCTACTCGCCGGTGGTGCACACGCCCCAGCGCGGGAAGGCGATCACGACGCGGTACCTGGAGGCGGCGAACGCCACCCTGGTCGAGGGAGCGGACGGCGCCTTCCGGTACACGAAGCAGGTGCTGTCCGAGGACACCGCGGTGCTCGAGTTCGAGACGGGCGTGGCCGGCAGGCAGGTGAACGGCGTCGACATCATCCGCTGCGACGACGCCGGCCGGATCGTCGAGTTCCGCGTGATGATGCGGCCGCTCCAGGGGATCCAGGCCGTCCACGAGGAGATGGGCCGGCGGCTGTCCGCGGGGAGCTGAGCGCCCCCTACGCCTCGACGTCCATGCGCGCGACGACGTCCCCGTCGAAGGCGTAGACGTGGCGGACGTCGGCGACGGCGAGGATCGAGCCGGTCAGGTCGCGGACCACCTGGTGGACGCCGACCTCCACCGTGCCGTCGCTGCGCTCCGAGATGGAGGTGGGCCGGACGCTGGGGCGGATCTCGGCCCACTGGCGCTCCCAGTAGCGGCGGACGGCGTCGTGACCGACCGCGCGGCCGCCCTGCCACCCGTTGGGCCAGTCGACGTCCGGTGACATGGCGGCAATGACCGTGTCGATGTCGCGCGCGTTGAACGCGTCGTACAGCGCGCGCAGCAGGGTCTCGCGGTTCGCCGTCATGGCCGTGGCCTCCCGGTGGGACGTCGGAACGGATCGCCGCCGGCCACGGGGGGCGGCACGGCGCCTGGACCGTACTGGCGCCGGCGCCGTGGCAGGTGCATGCCGCGTGCGACGGCGGGGAACCGCCAGGGACATGACGGACCCCCGGCAGGACGCGGACGTGGAGCAGCGGCTGGCCCAGGACCTGGACCCCGAACGGCACAGCAAGCCGTCCGAGGGCGTGCCGCAGGACCTCGGCGACGACGACGCGGACGGCGGCTCCTCCGCGCCGGGCTGACGCCTCCGGGCGAGGGCCTGGACAGCTCGGAGGGCGCGACGGTCCAGATCCCGCTCCACCGGGCCGCGCGAGCACGGACGGAGGATCATCGGCCCGACCGACGGAACTCTTCTCTGCACGCTCGTGCCCGGTGAAGGAGTGGCGATGGCCGACAGGGGGGACGGCGGGTTCATCCGCACGCTCGGACGGTGGGACGTGCTGGCGGTCGCCTTCGGAGCCATGATCGGCTTCGGCTGGATCGTGCTCACCGGCGGGTTCCTCGAGAGCGCCGGCACGCTCGGCGCCGCCCTCGCCTTCGTCATCGGCGGGGTGGTGGTCGCCCTGGTCGGGCTGACCTACGCCGAACTGGTGTCCGCGATGCCGCACGTGGGCGGGGAGCACAACTACGCACTGCGCGCGATGGGCAGCCGGCCGGCGTTCGTGACCTCGTGGGCACTGGTCCTCGGGTACGTCTCCGTGGTGGCGTTCGAGGCGGTCGCCCTGCCGCAGACCATGCTCTACCTCTTCCCGGACATGCTCGTCGGGAAGCTCTGGACGGTCGCCGGATACGACGTCTACGCCAGCTGGGTCGCGGTGGGGGTCGTCGCGGCGGTCGTGATGACCGCGCTGAACTACGTCGGGGTCCGGCCGGCCGCGGTGTTCCAGAGCGTCGCGGTGCTCTTCCTCCTCGCGGTCGGCCTGGCCCTGGCCGTGGGGAGCTTCGTCGGCGGCAGCACCGAGAACATGCAGCCGCTCTTCACCGGCGGCGCCGCCGGGCTGATCGCGGTGCTGGTCGCGACGCCGTTCCTGTTCGTGGGCTTCGACGTCATCCCGCAGTCGGCCGAAGAGATCGACATGTCCTACCGGCGGATCGGCCAGCTGCTGCTGGTGTCCGTCGCCATGGCCGTCGGCTGGTACGTCCTGATCATGCTGACGGTCGGCTCGTCGCTGCCCGTCGGCGAGCTCGCCGCATCGGAGCTCGCCGCCGCCGACGGGATGGCCGCGCTCTGGAGCAGCGACCTCATGGGCGACATCCTGGTGCTCGGCGGCATCGCCGGCATCCTGACCTCGTGGAACGGCTTCCTCATCGGGGCCAGCCGGCTGCTCTACGCGCTCGGTCAGTCCGGCATGGTGCCGGCCTGGTTCGGCCGGCTGCACCCCCGGTTCCGGACGCCGGGCAACGCGCTGCTGTTCATCGGAGCACTCTCGGTGATCGCGCCCTTCTTCGGACGGCAGACCCTCGTGTGGATGGTCGACGCCGGCGGGCTGAGCATCACCGTGGCCTACATCATGGTGGCGGTGAGCTTCGTCGTGCTCCGGCGACGCGAACCGGACATGAGCCGCCCCTTCCGCGCACCCGGGGGCCAGGCGACCGGCGTCCTCGCCGCCGCGCTGGCCATCGGCCTCGGGGTCCTCTTCCTCCCCGGGATGCCGGCGGCGCTCATCTGGCCGTACGAGTGGCTGATCCTGGCCGCCTGGTGGGGGCTCGGGTTGCTGTTCATGCTCCGGCTGCCCTCGGTGGGACCCGGGCCGGACGCCGAGGCCCGGATCCTCGCCGCCCGCCGCCGCTGACGGGCGCGTCCGGTCCGGGGGGCGCGGAGAACGACAGAGCCCCCACGGTCGATGACCGCGGGGGCTCTCTGCTGTGTCCGAGGGGGGACTTGAACCCCCACGCCCGATAAAGGGCACTAGCACCTCAAGCTAGCGCGTCTGCCATTCCGCCACCCGGACGAGTGCGAGGGCAACGATACCCGACCGCCCCCGGCGCTCCGACACCCCCGTCCCCGCCCGGGGAGCGTGTCGCCGCCGTCCGTGCAGGCCACCGGCTGACCCAGCGGCAGCCGCCCGCTTACGCTCGCCCGATGGACAGCGCACCGCTCGCCGGGGCCCAGGCCGAGGTCGCCGAACTGCTCTCCGACCTCATCCGCATCGACACCACCAACACCGGCGACACCGCCACCGGCAAGGGTGAGCGGGCCGCGGCCGAGTGGGTCGCCGGCAAGCTCGACGAGGCCGGCATCGGCTCGCGGATCGTCGAGTCCGAGCGCGGGCGGGCCAGCCTGGTCGCGCGCATCCCCGGTACCGACCCCAGCCGCCCGGCGCTGCTGGTGCACGGCCACCTCGACGTCGTCCCCGCCGATCCGGCCGAGTGGAGCGTCCACCCCTTCTCCGGCGAGGAGCGCGACGGCTACGTCTGGGGCCGCGGCGCGGTCGACATGAAGGACATGGACGCGATGGTCCTGGCCCTGGTGCGGGACTGGGCGCGCACCGGCGTCCGCCCGCCGCGCGACATCGTGCTGGCCTACGTCGCCGACGAGGAGGCCGGCGGCCGCCTGGGCGCCCGCTTCCTCGTCGACGAGCACCCCGACCTGTTCGAGGGCTGCACCGAGGCGATCAGCGAGGTCGGCGGCTTCAGCATCACCGTCCGCGACGACCTGCGCCTGTACCTGGTGCAGACCGCGGAGAAGGGCCTGGCCTGGATGCGGCTGACCGCCGGCGGGAAGCCCGGCCACGGCTCGTTCGTGCACGACGACAACGCCGTCACCCGGCTCTGCCAGGCCGTCGCGCGGCTCGGCTCCACGCGGCTGCCGACCGTGCTCACCCCGCCGATGCGCCAGTTCCTCGACGCGGTCAGCGACGCCTACGGCGTCGAGATCGACCCCGACCAGCCGGAGGAGGCCCTCGCCCGCCTCGGCTCGATCAGCCGGATGATCGGCGCCGCGCTGCGCAACACCGCCAACCCCACGATGCTCGACGCCGGCTACAAGACCAACGTCATCCCCGGCACCGCGAGCGCCACGGTCGACGGCCGCTTCCTCTACGGCCAGGAGGAGGAGTTCGAGCGGCAGCTGGCCTCGCTGATCGGCGAGGGCATCCAGCGCGAGTGGATCGTCCACGACCAGGCGGTGGAGACGACGTTCGACGGGCCGACCGTCGACGCGATGGTCGCGGCGCTGAAGGCCGAGGACGACGGCGCCCGGCCGGTGCCCTTCACCATGAGCGGCGGCACCGACGCCAAGAGCTTCGAGCGCCTGGGCATGCGCTGCTTCGGTTTCTCGCCCCTGCGGCTGCCGCCGGACCTGGACTTCGCGTCGCTGTTCCACGGCATCGACGAGCGGGTGCCGGTGGAGTCGCTGCGCTTCGGCATCCGGGTGCTCGACCGGTTCCTCCGCAGCGCGTGGCGGGATCGGGGCGTGATGTGATCGGGGGCGTGACCTCTCCCACTCCGCCGCCCGGGTCCGTCGCGCTGATCACCGGGGGCACCGGCGGCTTCGGCCGCGCCCTGGCCGCCAAGCTGCTCGCCGCCGACGTCCGCGTCGTGCTCGCCGACCTCGACAGCGAGCGTGCCCGCGCGGTCGCCGCCGACCTCGGCGCGCCGTTGCTGCCGCTCGACGTCACCGACCGCGCCGCCAACCAGGCCGTCGTCGCCCAGGTCGAGGCCGAGCACGGCCGGCTCGACGCCGCCTACCTCAACGCCGGCATCTCCGCGGCGAAGACCGACGACGCCCTCGACATCGACGAGTTCATGCGCGTGGTCGCCGTCGACCTGTTCGGCGTCGTCTACGGGGTGGAGGCCGCCCGGCCGGCGATCGCCCGCGCCGGCGGCGGGGCCATCGTCGTGACCGCCTCGCTGGCCGGTCTCTCGCCGATGGCCACCGACCCGGGCTACAGCGTCGCCAAGGGCGGGGCGATCGCGTTCGTGCGGTCGATGGCGCCGCGCCTGGCCCGGGAGGGGACGACGATCACCGCGATCTGCCCCGGCTTCGCCGACACCGCGATCATCGACCGCATCCGCGACCAGTTCACCGCCGCCAGCTTCCCGGTGCTGACCGCCGACGAGGTGGCCGACGCGATGATCGCCGCCTGGACGGCCGGTGAGCCGGGCGCGGCCTACGTCGTCCAGCCCGGCGTCGGCACGGTGCCCTACCGGTTCAAGGGCGTGCCGGCCGCGCGGACGGCGACCGGTGAGACCGCCGTCGTGCCCGAGGCGCTGCGGCCGCCGGAGATGCGTTAGTCCACCCGCGGCTTCGTGCAGCGGAAGAGGAACGCCGGGGGCACGTTCCACGGCGACAGCCGGGTGGTGACCGACTCGAACCGGCGGCGCAGCTCGCCGAGCATCACCGGCGAGTACTGGATGACGAGCACGTCGCCGCCGGGGGCCACCGTCCGCGGGAGCACGTCGAGGATGCGCCGGCGCAGCGCCGGGGCCAGCGACGTGTAGGGCAGCGCGGAGACCACGACGTCGGCCTGCCGGCCGTCGAGGTGCTCGGCGAGGTTCTCCGCGGAGTCGCAGACCACGTGCAGCCGCGGATCGCGGTACCGGCCGGCCAGCAGCGACGCCAGCGACGGGTCGATCTCCACCGACACCAGCTCGGCCTCCGGGCCGAGCCGGGCCAGCAGCTCGCCGGTCTGCACGCCGGTGCCGGCGCCGAGCTCGACCACCAGCTTGGCGGTCGGCAGGTCGGCGAGGTCGAGCATGTCGCGCACCGCCCACCGGGAGGTCGGCAGGATCGCACCGACCTGGCGGGGGTTGGCGACGAAGGCGCGGAGGAACTGCAGCCGGTCGGCCAGTTGTCGGTTCACAGGGGGCTCCTCCCGGGCGAGGGGTCCGGGCGATCGCCCACCGGGGACCCTGACACGGCGGCGCCCGCACGTCGACCGGAGCGGGACCCCGTGACCGGTGTCACGCCGGTTCTGGCAGGGTCCGGACCATGCGTGCATGGCGGGTCCACTCCCTCGGCGACCCCGCGGAGGTCATGACCCTCGACGAGGTCGAGCAGCCCACTCCCGGTCCCGGGCAGGTGCTGGTCCGGGTGCGGGCGGCGGCGCTGAACTTTCCCGACGTCCTCATGGCGCGGGGCACCTACCAGGTGCGCCCGCCGCTGCCCTTCACCCCGGGCGTGGAGCTGTGCGGCGAGGTCGTGGGCACCGGCCAGCGGGTCGTCGGCGGCCCGTCGGGCGGGCCCGGTGCGTTCGCCGAGTACGTGCTCATGGACGAGGCCAACGCCTGGCCGGTGCCCGACCCGATGCCCGACGAGAAGGCCGCCGCCCTCTACCTGACGTACCAGACCGGTCACGTCGGGCTGCACCGCCGGGCGCACCTGCAGCCGGGGGAGTGGCTGCTCGTGCACGCCGGCGCCGGCGGTGTCGGCTCGGCCGCCATCCAGCTGGGCCGGGCCGCCGGGGCGCGGGTGATCGCCACCGCCGGGGGAGCGCGCAAGGTGGAGGTCTGCCGGGAGCTCGGCGCCGAGCACGTCGTCGACTACACCAGCGAGGATTTCGTCGGCGTGGTCAAGGAGGTCACCGGCGGGCACGGGGCGGACGTCGTCTACGACCCGGTGGGCGGCGACGTCTTCGACCGCTCGCGCAAGTGCGTCGCCTTCGAGGGCCGGATCGTCGTCGTCGGCTTCACCAGCGGCCGCATCCCCGACGCGCCGGCCAACCACGCGATGGTCAAGAACTACAGCGTCGTGGGCCTGCACTGGGGCCTCTACCGGCAGAAGGAGCCGTCGCTCATCGGCGAGGTCCACGCCGACCTGGTGCGGATGGTCGAGCGCGGCGAGGTCGATCCGCTGGTCGGCGCGGTCCTGCCGCTGGACCGGGCGCCGCAGGCCATGGCCGCGCTCGCCGAGCGCGGCACGGTCGGGAAGGTCGTGCTCGTCCCCTGACGGGGACTAGATGACCGGGCCGGGCAGGTAGGACAGCCGCGCCCGGCGGCGCAGGATCACCTTGCGCGTGCCGTCGGGATGCAGCTGCAGGCGGGCCAGCTCCCATCCGCCGGTGTCCGCCTGCAGGCTCAGCATGGTCGCCGCCGCGGACCGGGACGTGCCCGGCGGGATCCGCAGCGGCGCGAACTCGTACTCTCCCGCGACCGCCTCCATCCTCGCGATTGTGCACGCCGGTCACCTGCTCGTCACCCGCGCGATCGCTCCCGTCCTGCCGTGCGACGTCTCCGGCGGCAGGATGGAGGGCGGCCCCAGCCCTCGACGACGGAGGTACGTGTGACCGAGTTCGCCGGTACGGACGGCGCCGACGACGCCGACCGCGCGGAGCAGCAGGCCCTGGTCGACCCGCCCGCCGTGGGCACCGCCGCGGAGGCGGCCGCCCCCGGTGACGGCGTGCCCGAGGCCGACGCCCTGGAGCAGCAGCTCGCCGCCCGGCCGGGGGAGGCGGGCAGTCCGCTGCGCCCGGTCGGCGACCGGGAGGCCAACGACGCCGACGTCCTCGAGCAGGAGGCGGAGGTCCCGCTGGACGACGACGAGGACCTCGCCGACTGACCCACCCGAGCCGCCGACCTGCGGCGATGCCCCGGATCGGGCACGATCGCCGGTCGTGACGGCGGTGCTGGTCGTGTGCGGCATCGCCGTCGGCCTGCCGCTGCTGGCCCTGCTCGCCGCCCGCTGGTCGGGCTGGTCCCGCCTGCGTCCCGGCCGGGCCGGCGAGCCGTGGACGGAGATCATGCAGCGGCACCGGCTGACCGGGCCGGAGATGCACCGGCTGGCGCGGCACGTCGGGCTCTCCGCCGAGTGGCCGGTGCGGCCGCCGGAGGATCCCGCGCTGCGCGCGGCCGCCGTCGACTGGTTCGGGTGGGACCTGCGCCGCGCCGAGGAGCGGGCTGCCCGGCCCGGCGTGCGCGGGCTGCTGGTCCGCGGAGCCGAGGCGCCCTGGCGGGCGGGCCTGCGGCGGGCGATCGCCCGGCACGGCGGCTCGGCGGAGCCGGTGCGGCGGCCGTGACCGGCCTGGTGCTGCTCGTCGTCGGGCTGCTGGTCGGCGTTCCGCTGCTCGCGTGGTGGATCGGCGGCCGGCCGTTCTGGGCGCGGCTGCGCGGCCGGCCCGAGCGGGATCCGTGGGGCGACCTGGTGCGCCGGCACCGGCTGACCCCGGGCGAGGCCGCCCGCATCGGCGCCGCGGTGCCCCGCGGGGTCCGCTTCGACGACGCCCGGCTGCGCGCTGCCGCCGTCGAGTGGGCGCACGAGCTGCTCGACACCGCGGGCAACCAGTGGCCCCGCAGCGCCCGGGGCCGGCGGCTGCTGGTCGGTGCCGCCGTCCTGTGGGCCGCGGCCGTCGTCGGCTGGGCGGTCTCCCGCGTGGTCAGCGGCCATGCGGGCGACGTCAACTGGGTCATGGCCGCGGTGTGGACCGCCGCCGGCATCTGGCTCGTGCGCCGGCGGCGAGGGCTGCGCCGCACGCTGGCCCTCAACGAGCCCGACCCCGCCGACGCCCGCGACGCCTGACCCCGCGGCGGCGCTCCACCGCCGGTCCCGCATGCTGCGGGCGTGGCGCTCGCACTCTCGATCATCGTGCTGCTGGCCTTCGGGCTGCCCCTGCTGGCCTGGTACGTGGGCGGGCGGCGGTTCTGGGCCTCGGCCGGCGGGGCGTCGTCGGGGACCACCTACACCGACATGGTCCGCCGCCACCGGCTGACGCCGGCGGAGATCCCGCAGGTGCAGCGGGCGATGTCCCGCGGCCGCGCGCTGACCGAGCCGCGGCTGCGCCGCGCCACCGCCGACTGGGCGCAGGCCGGCCTGACGGCCCTGGACGAGCAGCGGCGCGCGCATCCGCGCCGGGCCGCCGTCGTGCGCACGCTGCTGCTACTCGGAGGAGTGCTGCTGCTCGTCGGCGCCGCGCTGGCCGTGGCGCGGGGGAGCGGCGCGCACCTGTTCGTGCTCGTCCTCGCGGTGGTCAACCTCGGCAACCAGGCGGTGCTGCCCTGGCTGCTGCGCCGCAACCTGCAGCGGGCGGTCGACCGGAACACCGGCCCGGCCGCCGCGTCCTGACGACTTCCCCTCGACGCCCCAGTTTGGTTAGGCTCCCCTAACTCAACCCGAGGGGGAGCGCATGACCCGACCGCAGCCGGCCGCCGTCCCGACCCTGGCCGCGCCCGCCGAGCGCGCCCGCACGGTGGCCACCCGGGCCGCCGCGGCGCTGTGCGTCGCCGGCCGTGAGCCCGGCCGGCCCCTGGCGCACGCCACCACCGCCGACGGCCGGGTGCTGGTGCTCGTCCCCGACGACGGCGAGGTGATGCGCACCCTGCAGGCCGGCGCCACCTCCGACGTGACGGCGCTGCTGATGGTCAGCGACCGCGCGCCGGTGCCGCTGCGCGACCCGGTCCGCGCCCAGCTCTGGCTGTCCGGCTGGCTCACCCCGGTGCCGGCGCACGACCGCCGCGAGGCCACGCTGGCCTTCGCCGACGTCCGGCCGGCGGGCGAGCTGCTCGACGTCGGCCGCGGGACGACGCTGCTGCGGCTGGACCTCGCGGAGGTCGTGCTCGGCGAGCACGGCGCCTGCACCGAGGTCGGCCTGCCCGAGTACGCCGCCGCCCGCCCCGATCCGCTGGCCGCCGTCGAGGCCGACATGCTCACCCACCTCGACCGCGACCACCCCGAGGTGCTCACGCTGCTCCGCAGCCGCATCCCGGCCGGCGCCGTCGGCCCGCGGGACGCCGTCCGGCCGCTGGGGCTGGACCGCTACGGCTACCGGCTGCGGATCGAGCGCCCGGCCGGGCACGCCGACGTCCGCATCCCGTTCCCGCGGCCGCTCGGGTGCGCCGGCGAGCTCCGCGCGGCCACCGCCCAGCTGCTGTGGGCCGCCCGGGCGGCGCTGCGCCGGCAGGGCTGACCCGGGGGCCTCACCCGAGGTTCTCGGCGAGCAGCCGGGCCAGCCGGGTGCGGCGCGGCCGGACGTCGACCTCCCGCACCGCCCGCGCCAGCGCCGCGCCGCTGGCGTGCACGATCGACAGGTGTGACTGCGCGCGGGTCAGCGCGGTGTAGACCAGCGGCCGCGACAGCATCCCGCCGGCCTCCGGCGGCAGCACCACGACCACGCCGGGCCACTCCGAGCCCTGCGCGCGGTGCACGGTGATCGCCCAGCCGTGCCGCAGGTCCGACAGCGCGGTGCCGGTGACGGTGACCGGACCGGACGCGAACGCGACGTCGAGCGACCCGTCGCCGGTGCCGGTGACCACCCCGGTCTCGCCGTTGGCGAAGCCGATCGGCTCGAGGTCCAGGTGGTTGGCGGTGGCCACGACCCGGTCGCCGACGTCGAAGCCCCACACCGTGCCGTCGCCGGGGTTGAGCTTCGCCTTGAGCGCCTTGTTGAGCTCGATGGTGCCGGCCGGGCCGCGGTGCACCGGCGTCACGACCTGCACGGTGCCCGGGTCGATGCCGAGGGCCCGCGGAATGGAGTCGGTGACCAGCTGCACCACGCGGCGGGCGGCCTCGGCGCTGCCGGTGGCCGGCACCACGACCACCTCGCGGTCGGGGGAGTCGACCGGCGGGAGCTCGCCGGCCCGGACGGCGTTCGCCAGCCGCGCGATCGCCCCGCCCTCGGCCTGCCGGTAGAGGGTGGTCAGCTCGGTGACCGGCACGACGCCGGAGTCGATGAGGTCGCCCAGCACGTGGCCCGGGCCGATCGAGGGCAGCTGCGCCGGGTCGCCGACCAGGAGCAGGTGGGTGCCGTCCTGGCAGGCCTCCAGCAGCGCGGCGGTGAGCTCGACGTCGAGCATCGAGGCCTCGTCGACGACGACGACGTCGGCGTCCAGCGGCCACTCCTCGTTGCGGGCGAAGCCGCCGGAGAAGCCCTGCGCGCCCAGCAGCCGGTGCACCGTGACCGCCGGGTGGTCGGTCAGCTCCTCCAGGCGCTTGGCCGCCCGCCCGGTCGGCGCGGCCAGTGCCACCTCGGTGCCCTTGGCCATCAGGAGCTTCACGACGGCCGCGACCGTGCGGCTCTTGCCGGTGCCGGGGCCACCGGTGAGCAGGGAGACGCCGGCGCCGAGCACCTGGGCGACCGCCTGCCGCTGCGCCTCGTCCAGCCCCTTGGCCACCGACCGCACCGCGGCCGGATCGGCGATCCGCTCGGCGGTGGCGGCCAGCCGGGCCACGTTCTCGGCCACGGCCTCCTCGGCCATGCCGTAGCGGGCCAGCGACACCATCCGCAGCGCGGGGTCGGGTTCGGGGAGCTCGTCGAGGTCGGCGTCCTCGTCCAGGTCGGGTTCCGGCGGCTCGTGGTCGAGCACCTCGCCGGACTCCACCGCCGCGACGATCGCGGCGGCCGGGTCGGCCATGCCCTCGGCGCGCAGCGCGGCCACCACGAGATCGACCGGCAGCACGGTGTGCCCGTCGCGGGCGGCGGTGCGCAGGGTGAGGGAGACGATCGCCCGGCCGCGGCGGCTGTCCTGCCGGTCGGCGCGGGGGAGGACGGCGATCGCCAGCCGGTCGGCGTCGGCGAGGGTGACCCCGGTCAGCGCGAGCAGCGCCCACGGGTCGTCGCGCAGCCGGCGGGCGGCGTCCTGGCCGAGCGCGTCGGCGGCGGAGGCGGCCAGCTTGGCGTCCAGGCCGGCGCCGACCAGCAGCGCGACGACGTCGTAGGTCGGCTGGGCGGACAGGAAGCCGGAGAACAGCCGCTCGGCGCGCTGCCGGCCGACCCGCGGCAGCTTGAGCAGCCGAGCGGCGGTGACGTCGTCGGGGCCGGTGATGCCGGCCGCGGGCAGCTCGGCCGCCGTCCGCTTGCCCAGCCCCGGCCACAGGCCGGCGGCGCAGAAGGCGGTGAAGACCGGGTCGCCGGCAGCCGGCGCGGGGGCGGCGTCGCTCACCGGTCGTACCGCCGCTCGGGATAGCCGAAGGGCGGCGCGGAGACGTCCTCCAGGGCGGTGCGGATCGCCGCGGGCAGCCGCACGGCCTCGGCGTCCAGCGACACCTGCAGCTGCTGGGCGGTGCGCGCGCCGACCACCGGAGCGGCGACACCCGGCCGGTCGCGCACCCAGGCCAGCGCGACGGCCAGCGGCGTGGTGCCCAGGCCCTCCGCCGCGGTGATGACCGCCTCGACGATCCGGTCGGACGTCGCCGAGCGCAGCCCGTCGATGAACCCCTGCCACTGCGGCGAGGCCCCGCGGGACTCCGACGGCGTGCTGTGCCGGTACTTGCCGGTCAGCAGCCCGCGGCCCAGCGGCGACCAGGCGAGCACGCCCAGGCCCAGGTGCTCGGCGGCCGGCACCACCTCGCGCTCGACGCCGCGCTGCAGCAGCGAGTACTCGACCTGCGTGCTCACCAGCGGCACCCGGCCGGGCCAGGCCCGCTGCCAGGTGGCGGCCTGGGCCGTCTGCCAGCCGGTGAAGTTGCTGACGCCGACGTAGCGCACCCGGCCGCTGGCCACCGCGGCGTCGCAGGCGGCCAGCGTCTCCTCCAGCGGGGTCACCTCGTCCCAGGCGTGCAGCTGCCAGAGGTCGACGTGGTCCAGGCCCAGCCGGTCGAGGGAGGCGTCGAGGGCGGCCAGCAGGTGCCCGCGGGAGGCGCCGCGGCCCATCGGGCCGTTCGCCGTCCGGCCGACGGCCTTGGTGGCGACCAGCACCTCCGAGCGGGGGACGACGTCGGCCAGCAGCCGGCCGAGCACCCGCTCGCTCTCCCCGTCGCAGTACACGTCGGCGGTGTCGACCAGCGTGCCGCCGGCGTCGACGAAGGCGGTGAGCTGCATGGCCGCCTCGTCCTCGTCGGTGTCCCGGCCCCAGGTCATGGTGCCCAGCGCCAGCCGGGAGACGACCAGCCCGCTGCGTCCGAGCGCCCGTTGTTCCACGACCGGCCAACCTACCGGCGCCCGGCGGCCCGGGCCGGTGGGCACGGCCGACCGGTGGACGACGCGCCGAGCGGTGGGCGACGCGCCCGGGGGATGCCGGGAGGGCCGCCTAGGCTGGCTCCCCGTGCTGTCCGGAGCCCGCCCCGTCCCTGCCCCGATGTCCGCCGGCCGGGCGGGCTGAGCGCGATGGGCTGGTTCGAAGCGGTCGTCCTCGGCGTCGTCCAGGGGCTCACCGAGTTCCTGCCGATCTCCTCGAGCGCCCACCTGCGCGTGGTGGGGGAGGCCTTCGGCTGGGGTGACCCCGGTGCGGCGTTCACCGCGATCACCCAGATCGGCACCGAGGCCGCGGTGCTGCTCTACTTCCGCCGCGACATCGCCCGGATCGTCGTCGCCTGGCTGGCCTCGCTGGCCGGCAAGCGCAAGGGCGACCCCGACGCCCGCATGGGCTGGCTGATCATCGTCGGCAGCATCCCGATCGTGGTCCTGGGCCTGCTGTTCCAGGACCGCATCGAGACCACCCTGCGCGACCTGCGCATCGTGGCGATCGCGCTGGTCGCCTTCTCGCTGGTCCTGTACTGGGCCGACCGCGTGGGCCGCAAGCAGCGCGAGCTCCGGGACCTCACCGTCGGCCACGGCATCGCCTACGGGCTGGCCCAGGCCGCCGCGCTGATCCCCGGGGTCTCCCGCTCGGGCGGCACGATCACCATGGGCCTGTTCCTCGGCTACTCGCGGGCGGCCGCGGCGCGGTACTCGTTCCTCCTCGCCGTTCCCGCCGTCCTCGGATCGGGCTTCTTCCAGGTCTACGAGGTGCTCACCGGGGGCGTCGCCGGCGAGACCGTCGACTGGGGCCCGACGATCGTGGCCACCGTCCTGGCCTTCGGCATCGGGCTGACCGTCATCGCCTGGCTGCTGCGCTACCTCGACCGGGGCAGCTTCACCCCGTTCGTCGTCTACCGGGTGGTCCTGGGCCTGACCCTGCTCGCGCTGGTCGGCGCAGGGGTGCTGGCACCGACCTGAGCGCGGAAGGGCCCGGCTGCTCCCCGCCGCCCGCGAGCTCGCGGCGGGACCCTGCAGCCCGGCCATAAGCTGCGCGGATGACCACCGTTCTCCTGCTGAGGCACGGCCGGACGACCGCCAACACCGGCGGCGTGCTCGCCGGCTGGACCCCCGGGGTGCAGCTCGACGAGACCGGCCAGGCGCAGGTGCAGGCGGTGGCGCAGCGGCTGGCCCCGGTGCCGCTGGCCGCGGTGGTCAGCAGCCCGCTGGAGCGCTGCCGGCAGACCGCCGGCGCCGTCCTCGAGGGGCGGTCGCTGGAGCTGCGGACCGACGACCGGCTGGGCGAGGCCCGCTACGGCGACTGGACCGGCCGGCCGATCAAGGAGCTGGCCAAGGAGCCGCTGTGGAAGGTCGTGCAGCAGCACCCGTCCGCGGCGGTCTTCCCCGGCCCCGAGGGCGAGGGGCTGGCGCAGACGCAGGCCCGCGCGGTGGCCGCCGTCCGCGCGTGGAACGCCACGCTCGGCCCCGAGGCCGTGTGGCTGGCCTGCAGCCACGGAGACGTGATCAAGGCCGTCCTGGCCGACGCGCTGGGCCTGCACCTGGACCAGTTCCAGCGGATCGTCGTCGACCCGGCGTCGATCTCGGTGGTCACTTACACCGACACCCGGCCGTTCGTCGTCCGCATGAACGACACCGGCGGGGACGTCGCCGCGCTGATCCCTCCGAAGAAGAAGGGCCGCCGCCGCAAGGCCGCCGACTCCGACGCCGTGGTCGGCGGCGGGGCCGGCGCGACCGTCTGACCTCGGCGCCCGCCGCGCCGCGTCGCCGTCCCCGCGTAACCTGGGCACGTGCCCCGACAGGTCTTCCTCTTCGACCGCCCGTCCCGGTTCGTGGCCGGCACGGTGGGCCAGCCGGGAGACCGCACCTTCTACCTCCAGGCCTCCGACGACACCGGCCGCGTGGTCAGCGTCGCCCTCGAGAAGAGCCAGGTGCAGGTGCTCGCCGAGCGCATGGCCGAACTGCTCGACGAGGTGGCCACGCGCCCCGGCGCGGCCATCCCCGCCGACGTCGAGGTCGACGACCTCGATCCGCTCACCGCGCCGGTCGACGAGGAGTTCCGCGTCGCCGCCATGGGCCTGGCCTGGGACGGCGAGGCGCAGGCCGTCGTCGTCGAGGCCGTCGCCGCCGGCGAGGAGCCGATCGAGGAGGACGCGATCCTCTCCGACAGCGAGGAGGGCCCCGACGCCCTGCGGGTGACCATCAGCCCCGGTGCCGCGCGTGCCTTCGTCGCCCGCGCCCGCCGGGTGGTCGCCGCCGGCCGGCCGGCCTGCCCGCTGTGCTCGCTGCCGCTGGACCCGACCGGGCACGTCTGCCCACGGCAGAACGGGTACCGCCGCTGACCGGGCAGCCGGCCGAGCCCGTGCCGGACCTGCGCGCGCCCGACGGGGACGGTGAGGCCCGGGCCCTGCTGCTGGACGGGGAGATCGACCTCGAGGGCCGGATGCTCGACGCGAGCAACGTGACCCTGTTCGGCACCATCCGTACCGGCACGCTGACCGCGGAGTGCGTGTACAAGCCGGTGGCGGGGGAGCGGCCGCTGTGGGACTTCCCCGACGGCACCCTCGCCGGCCGCGAGGTCTCGGCCGCACTCGTGTCCGAGGCCACCGGCTGGCGCGTGGTGCCCCCGACGGTGCTGCGCGACGGGCCGTTCGGCCCGGGCATGGTGCAGCTGTGGGTGGACGGCGACCCGGAGGTCGACCTCGCCGCGTTCGTCCGCTCAGACCACCCCGGGCTGCGCCGCATGGCCGTCTTCGACGCCGTGGTCAACAACGCCGACCGCAAGGGCGGGCACATCATCCCGACGCCGGACGGGCACGTGTACGGCGTCGACCACGGCATCTGCTTCTCCGTCGACCCCAAGCTGCGCACCCTGCTGTGGCGCTGGGCCGGCAAGCCGCTGCCCGTGGGCGCCCTGGAGGTGCTCGAACGGCTCGACGACGAGCTGCGCGGCGACCTCGGCGAGCAGCTGCACGAGCACCTCACCCGCCGCGAGGTGCGCTGCACCCAGCAGCGGGTGGCCACGCTGCTGCGCACGCAGGTGCACCCCGAGCCGAGCGGGGAGTGGCCGGCGCTGCCCTGGCCGCCTTTCTGACCGCAGCGTGTGCGCTCAGGCGGCGGTTCCGGGGCCGTTCTGCGGCCGCAGCGCACGCACCGGGACGGCCCGGCAGGATCGGGGCATGCCGCACCGGTCGCGCCTGTCGATCCTCCTGCTCGACCTCCCGCCGGACCAGCACGCCGTGGGCAGCCTGTTCTGGGCCGAGGCCACCGGCCGCACCGCCCAGCCGCAGCCCGACGACCCCGACTGGGCGGTGCTCGGCCGGTTCGCCGAGGGCTTCCACCTGGAGGTGCAGCGCACGGGGGAGGGAACGCCGGCGCGCTGGCACCTCGACATCGAAGCCGACGACATCGAGGCCGAGGTGACCCGCCTGGAAGGGCTGGGGGCGAAGCGGCTGCGCTTCGTCGAGAGCAGCGAGCAGGGCGGCTGGTGGCAGATGACCGACCCGGTGGGGCTGGTGTTCTGCGTGGTCGGCGTCCAGCACCCCGACGAGTTCGACCGGTTCGCCGTCAGCTGGCCCTGAGCCTCACTCCAGCCGGACGCGGTCGATCATCGCCGCGGCCTGCAGCCCGTCGCCGTGCACGGTGAGCACCTCCAGCGGCACCCGCCGCCACACCGCCAGCAGCAGGTCGCCGGCGGTGCCGGTGAGGGTGGCCACCGGGAACGGCCGGCTGCCGGGGAAGAGGACGCGCTCGGCGTCGGCGTCCACGGCGTGCAGGACGACGGGGTGCGCGTCCTCCGGCGGGCCGTCCGGGAGGACGCCGGGCACGATCACCTGCAGCCACTCGTCGAGCCCGTCCAGGCCGACGTCGGCGGGGATCGGCCGGACGTCGCCGAGCACCTGCTCGACGTCGACGGCGTGGACCACCGCCTCGTGCACCTGCCGGCGCAGGACGAACGCGACGTCCTGCTGCGGGGCCCAGGTCCAGACCCGCTCGGCGGGGTCGGCGCCGGCCAGCACCGTCTCCAGCTCCGCGGCGTGCCCGGCCAGGCAGCCGAGCAGCTCGTCGTCGGGACGGCGGGCCGGCTCGACGTAGGTGGATGGGTCGGCTGCCCGCGTGCGCACCACCCACGCCCAGAAGTGCTGCACCGAGGCCACGTGCCAGACCAGGTCCGACAGCCGCCACCCCGGACAGCCGGGCACCGGCGCCGACCAGCCGCGGGCCAGCACGGCCTCCGCCGCGGCGTCGGCGAGGCGGGCGTCGGTGCGCTGGAGCACCGGCAGGTACTGGTCCACGTCCACGTTCGCCTCCACAGGTCCGGCCGAGGGCCGGGCGGCACCGTCGGCGGTCGCCTCTAGGCTCGGGGGGTGCTCGCCTGGCCCGCTCCGCTCCTGCCCACCCTCCCCGGGACGGGGCCCGCGCTCAAGCTCCACGACACCGCCCGCGGCGAGGTGGTGACCACCAGTCCCGACCGGATCGCGCGCATGTACGTCTGCGGCATCACCCCCTACGACGCCACGCACCTCGGCCACGCGGCCACCTACCTGGCCTTCGACCTGGTCAACCGGCTGTGGCGGGACGCCGGGCACGCCGTCCACTACGTGCAGAACGTGACCGACATCGACGACCCCCTCCTCGAGCGCGCCGACCGCGACGGCGAGGACTGGGTCGTGCTCGGCATGCGGGAGACCGCGCTGTTCCGCGAGGACATGACGGCGCTGCGGGTGCTGCCGCCCGACGACTACGTCGGCGCGGTCGAGTCGATCCCGGCGATCGTGGCCTACGTCGAGTCGCTGCTCGACGAGGGCCTGGCCTACGTTGTCGACGACGGCACCGGCGACGTCTACCACGACATCGCCCAGGCCCCCGGCTTCGGCGGGGAGTCTGGCTACGACGAGGAGACGATGCTGCGGCTGTCGGCCGAGCGAGGGGGCGACCCCGACCGGCCCGGCAAGCGCAACCGGCTGGACCCGATGCTGTGGCGCGGGCAGCGCCCGGGTGAGCCCTCGTGGCCCGGCCCGCGCGGCACCGCCGGGCGGCCCGGCTGGCACATCGAGTGCGCCGCGATCGCGCTCGACACCATCGGCATGGGCTTCGACGTCCAGGGCGGGGGCAGCGACCTGGTCTTCCCGCACCACGAGTTCTCCGCCGTGCACGCCGAGGCGCTGACGGCCACCAAGCCCTTCGCCCGGGCCTACGTGCACGCGGCGATGATCGGCCTGGACGGCGAGAAGATGAGCAAGAGCCGCGGCAACCTGGTGTTCGTCTCCAAGCTCCGCGGCGAGGGCGTGGACCCGATGGCGATCCGGCTGGCGCTGCTGTCGGGGCACTACCGCACCGACCGCGCCTGGACGCCGGACCTGCTGGCCGCCGCCGAGGAGCGGCTGGCCACCTGGCGCCGCGCGATGGCCCTGCCCGCCGGGGCGCCGGCCGCGCCGGTGCTGGCCGGCCTGCGGGAGCGGCTCACCGACGACCTCGACAGCCCCGGCGCGATCGCGCTGGTCGACGAGTGGGCGGCGCGCACCCTGGCGGCCGGCCCGGACGACGACCTCGACGACGGCGCCCCCGCCGTGGTCTGCGACGCGGTCGACGCGTTGCTCGGCGTCGCGGTGCAGGACTGCTGATGCCTCCGTTCCGGCTCACCGACCGGGCCGCCCGGGAACGCGCCGAGGAGGCGCTGGCCCCCGCGGCCACGCGCTCGGCGGCCACCCGCGGCCGGGCCCGGCCGGAGCCGGAGGACGCGCTGCGCACGGCCTTCGAGCGCGACCGCGACCGGATCCTGCACGCCAAGGCCTTCCGCAGGCTGAAGCACAAGACGCAGGTCTTCCTCAACCCCGACGGCGACCACTTCGTCACCCGCCTGACCCACACCCTGCAGGTCACCCAGGTGGCCCGGTCGCTGGCGCGGGCGCTGGGGCTCAACGAGACCCTCGCCGAGGCCATCGCGCTGGCCCACGACGTCGGCCACTCGCCGTTCGGCCACATCGGCGAGGACGCGCTGGAGCCCTACGTGCCCGGCGGCTGGCACCACGCCGCGCAGGGCGTGCGCATCGTCGAGGTGCTCGAGCACCTCAACCTGACATGGGAGGTGCGCGACGGCGTCCGGGCGCACAGCTGGAAGATCGACCCGCCGCCGGCCACCCGCGAGGCCGAGTGCGTGCGCTACGCCGACCGCATCGGCTACCTGTCGCACGACGCGCTGGACGCCGTCCGCGCCGGGGTGCTGCAGCCGGGCGACCTGCCCGCCGGCGCCCGCGCCGTCTTCGGCGAGCCCGGCAGCACGATGGTCGGCGCCATGATCGACGCCGTGGTCACCGGCAGCCTGGCCGAGGCCAACACCGCCGGTGCGGTGGTCATGGCCCCGGAGCCGCTGGCCGCCTTCCACGAGTTGCGGGCCTTCATGTTCGAGCGGGTCTACAGCTCCGAGACCGCCGCCGGGCAGAAGCAGCTGGCCGTCGACGTCATCCGCCGGCTGGTCGACCACCACCTGGCCCACCCCGAGCTGATCCCGGCCAGCTACCGCGACACCGAGGCCGATCCGGTCACCCAGGTGGTCGACTACGTCTCCGGCATGACCGACCGGTTCGCCCTCGCGACGCACGACCGGCTGTTCGGCGACGACGCCACCGCCCGGATGCGGCCGCTGCTGCCCGCCTGACCGGCGCTGCTCAGCCCTCCACCGGGCGGATGGTCACCGTGCCGTCGGCCGCGACCGACCACCCGGGGTTGCAGGCCACCTCCCAGCGGATGCCGGCCGGATCGGCGACGTAGCCGTGGAACCCGCCGAACGCCGCCGGCTGCGGTTCCTTGAGCAGGCGCGCGCCGGCCGCCACGGCCGCGGCGATCGCCTCGCGGACGGCGTCCGGGCTGTCCACGTTGTGCGCCAGGGTGAAGCCGGCGCCCGGCACGACGTCCGCGGGGTCCAGGCCCATGTCGGCGGCCAGGTCCGCGGCGCCGAAGAGGGCGAGCAGGAGCCCGGAGTTCACCTGGACGAACAGCACCTCGCCGGGCACGTCGAGGGCCGGCGTCCAGCCCAGCCCGTCGACGTAGAAGCGGCGGACGGCGTCCAGGTCGGGGACGGCGAGGGTCAGCAGGTCGAGGCGGGGCTGCATGCCCCCACCCTGCCGTCAGTTCGTGCCGCGCCGGCGCAGGGGAAGGACCGCCTCCCCCTCACCCCTCGCACGCTCGGGGCGAGCCTCCGGAGGCGGCCGGCTAGTTCGTGCCGCGCCGGCGCAGGTATCGCTCGAACTCCCGCGCGATGGTGTCGCCGTTGGCGCGGGAGAGGTCGTCCTCGGTGGCCCGCTCCTCCAGCGAGCGCACGTACTCGACGACCTCGTCGTCCTCCTGGGCCATCTCGTCGACGGTCTTGACCCACTCGTCGGCCTGCTGGGGGAGCGCGCCGAGCGGCACGGGAACCTCCAGCACCTCCTCGACCCGCTGCAGCAGCGCAACGGTGGCCCGCGGCGAGGGCGGCTGGGAGACGTAGTGCGGCACGGCGGCCCAGAAGCTCACCGCCGGCAGCCCGGCCTGCACGCAGGCGTCCTGGAAGACGCCGAGGATGCCGGTCGGCCCCTCGTAGCGGGACGTCTCCAGCCCGTAGCGCTCGGCGGACTCGGTGTCGTAGGCCGACCCGGTCACCGGCGTGGGCCGGGTGTGCGGCGTGTCGGCCAGCAGCGCGCCGAGGGCGACCACGGTCTGTGCACCGAGCTCGTGGCACAGCTCGATGAGCTCCTCGCAGAAGCTGCGCCAGCGCATGTTCGGCTCGATGCCGCGGATGAGGACGACGTCGCGCCGGCTGCCCGGCGGGCGGGCCACCGAGATGCGGGTCGTCGGCCACTCGATGCGCCGGCTGAGGCCGCCGGTGAGGGAGACGGTGGGCCGGTTGACCTGGAAGTCGTAGTAGTCCTCGGGGTCCAGGGCGGCCAGCGGGGTGGCGTCCCAGATCAGCTCGAGGTGCTCCAGCGCCCCGGTCGCGGCGTCCCCGGCGTCGTTCCAGCCCTCGAAGGCGACCACCACCACGGGGTCGGTCAGCTCGGGCAGGTCCTCGGGTGCGGACTTGGGGTCGATCACCCCTGCGAGCCTACGTCGGTCCGGCCACCCCGCCGTGGCCGCGCGACCCGTCCGGACCACCCGTACCACCCGTCCCGGTGCCATGTACCGGGCGGCTGCTCGCGGTGGACACCAGTGGGACAATGGCGCCGACGTCCGGGTCGTCCGTGCCTGGGCCGGTCCGGGGCCGCGACGCCGCCGCCCCACCGGAGTCGACACCGACCGCTGAGGATGCCCGTGCCCGCACACCCGTCGCCGCGCCCCGACGCCACCGCCGAGCTCACCGCCCTGCTCCGGGAGCGGGTGCTGGTCATGGACGGGGCCATGGGGACGGCCATCCAGCGGGACCGGCCCGACGAGGCCGGTTACCGCGGCGCGCGCTTCGCCGACTGGCCGTCGGACGTGCAGGGCAACAACGACCTGCTGGTGCTGACCCAGCCGGAGCTGGTCGCCGGCATCCACCGCGAGTACCTCGAGGCCGGCGCGGACCTCATCGAGACCAACACCTTCAACGCCAACGCCGTCTCGCTGTCCGACTACGGCATGAGCGAGCTCGCGGGCGAGATCAACCTCGAGGCGGCCCGGCTGGCCCGCCGCGAGGCCGACGCGATGACCGCGCGCACGCCGGACAAGCCGCGCTACGTCGCAGGCGCCCTGGGCCCCACCACCCGGACGGCGTCCATCTCGCCCGACGTCAACGACCCCGGCGCCCGCAACGTCGGCTTCGACGAACTCGTGACGGCCTACCGCGAGCAGGCCGAGGGGCTCGTCGACGGCGGCGCCGACGTCCTGCTGGTCGAGACGATCTTCGACACGCTCAACGCCAAGGCCGCGATCGTCGCCCTGGAGACGCTGTTCGAGGCCCGCGGCCGGCGCTGGCCGGTGATGATCTCCGGCACGATCACCGACGCCTCGGGGCGGACGCTGTCCGGGCAGGTCACCGAGGCGTTCTGGCACTCCGTGCGCCACGTCCGGCCGCTGGCGGTCGGGCTGAACTGCGCGCTGGGCGCCGCGGAGCTGCGGCCCTACATCGCCGAGCTGTCGCGCATCGCCGACACCTTCGTCTCCTGCTATCCCAACGCCGGGCTGCCCAACGCCTTCGGCGAGTACGACGAGGCGCCGGAGGAGACCGCCGCCGTGCTCGCCGAGTTCGCCGGCGCGGGCTTCCTCAACCTGGTCGGCGGCTGCTGCGGCACGACGCCCGCGCACATCGCCGCCATCGCGGCCGCGGTCGACGGCGCGACCCCGCGCATCCCGCCGGTCGTCGCGCCGGCGCTGCGGCTGTCGGGTCTGGAGCCGCTCACGGTCACCCCCGAGTCGCTGTTCGTGAACGTCGGCGAGCGCACCAACATCACCGGCTCGGCGCGCTTCCGGAACCTGATCAAGGCCGGCGACTACCCGGCCGCCCTCGCCGTCGCCCGCCAGCAGGTCGAGGCCGGCGCGCAGGTGATCGACGTCAACATGGACGAGGGGATGATCGACGGCGTCGCGGCCATGGACCGCTTCCTCAAGCTGGTCGCCGCCGAGCCCGACATCTGCCGCGTGCCGGTCATGATCGACTCCTCGAAGTGGGAGGTCATCGAGGCCGGCCTGAAGTGCGTGCAGGGCAAGTCGATCGTCAACTCGATCTCGCTGAAGTCCGGCGAGGAGGACTTCGTCCGCCAGGCGCGGCTGTGCCGCATGCACGGCGCCGCGGTCGTGGTCATGGCCTTCGACGAGCACGGCCAGGCCGACACCCTCGAGCGGCGCAAGGAGATCTGCCGGCGGGCCTACGACATCCTCGTCGAGCAGGTCGGCTTCCCGGCCGAGGACATCATCTTCGACCCGAACGTCTTCGCCCTGGCCACGGGCATCGAGGAGCACGCCACCTACGGCGTGGACTTCATCGAGGCCACCCGCTGGATCAAGGCCAACCTGCCCGGCGCGCTGGTCTCCGGCGGCGTCTCCAACGTCTCGTTCTCCTTCCGCGGCAACAACCCGGTGCGCGAGGCCATCCACGCGGTGTTCCTCTTCCACGCCATCGCCGCCGGCATGGACATGGGGATCGTCAACGCCGGCGCGCTGGAGGTCTACGAGCAGGTGCCGCCGCTGCTGCGCGAGCGGATCGAGGACGTCGTCCTCGACCGCCGGCCCGACAGCACCGAGCGGCTGCTGGAGATCGCCGCCGACTTCGCCGGCGACGGCGCGGTGCGCGAGGCGGCCTCCGAGGAGTGGCGCTCCCTGCCCGTGGGGGAGCGCATCACCCACGCGCTCGTCAAGGGCATCGACGGCTTCGTCGAGGCCGACACCGAGGAGCTGCGCGCGGAGATCAGCGCCCGCGGCGGCCGGCCGATCGAGGTCATCGAGGGCCCGCTGATGGACGGCATGAACGTCGTCGGCGACCTGTTCGGCGCCGGCAAGATGTTCCTGCCGCAGGTGGTCAAGAGCGCGCGGGTCATGAAGAAGGCGGTCGCCTATCTGGTGCCCTTCATCGAGGCCGAGAAGCGGCCCGAGGACGCCGAGCGCACCAACGGCACCGTGGTCATGGCCACCGTGAAGGGCGACGTCCACGACATCGGCAAGAACATCGTCGGCGTCGTCCTGCAGTGCAACAACTACGACGTCGTCGACCTCGGCGTGATGGTGCCGGCGCAGAAGGTGCTGGACGCGGCCAAGGAGCACGGCGCCGACGTCATCGGCCTGTCCGGGCTGATCACGCCGTCGCTGGACGAGATGGTGAACCTGGCCTCGGAGATGGAGCGGCAGGGCTTCGAGGTGCCGCTGCTGATCGGCGGTGCGACGACCTCGCGCGCGCACACCGCCGTCAAGGTGGCGCCCCGGTACCACGGCCCCGTCGTGTGGGTGAAGGACGCGTCGCGGTCGGTGCCCGTCGTGGCCGCCCTGCTGTCCGACGAGCAGCGGCCGGAGCTGCTGGCGTCGGTGGAGAGCGAGTACGAGGCGCTGCGCGAGCGGCACGCCGCCCGCGAGGACACCCGCCGGCTGCTGCCGCTGGCCGCCGCCCGGGCCGCCGCGCCGGAGTTCGACTGGAGCGCCTACACCCCGCCGCGCCCGCGGATGCTGCTGCAGCAGGCCCGCGACGTGTGCACCGGCCCCGACTGCGGACACGCCCACGGCGCGGCGACGCAGTTCGTCAAGGTGCTGCGCGACCAGTCGCTGGAGGAGCTGCGCGGCTACATCGACTGGCAGCCGTTCTTCTCCGCCTGGGAGATGCGCGGGCGGTTCCCCGACATCCTCAACAACCCGGCCACCGCGGAGGCCGCGCGCCGGCTGTACGAGGACGCCCAGGCGATGCTCGACCGGATCATCGGCGAGCGGTGGCTGACGGCCAACGGCGTGCTCGGGCTGTTCCCGGCCAACCGGGTGGGCGGCGAGGACATCGAGGTCTACACCGACGAGTCGCGGACGGCGGTGCGCACGACGCTGCACCAGCTCCGGCAGCAGACCGAGGGCCGTGACGGTGCCCCGCGCAAGTCGCTGGCCGACTTCGTCGCCCCCCGCGAGACCGGCCTGCGCGACTACGTCGGCGCCTTCGCCGTCACCGCCGGGCTCGGCTCGGCGGAGCGGGTGGCGGCGTTCAAGGCCGACAACGACGACTACAGCGCGATCATGCTCGAGGCCCTCGCCGACCGGCTGGCCGAGGCGTTCGCCGAGCGGCTGCACGAGCGGGTGCGGCGGGAGTTCTGGGGCTACGCCGCCGACGAGCACCTGGCCAACGAGGAGCTGATCGCGGAGAAGTACCGGGGGATCCGGCCCGCCCCCGGCTACCCGGCCTGCCCCGAGCACACCGAGAAGCAGACGATCTGGGACCTGCTGGACGTCGAGGCCGCCACCGGCATCAGCCTCACCGAGAGCATGGCCATGTGGCCCGGCGCCGCGGTCAGCGGCCTGTACTTCGCCCACCCCCAGGCGCGGTACTTCGTGCTCGGCCGGATCGGCCGCGACCAGGTGCAGGACTACGCCGCCCGCAAGGGCTGGACCGTCGCCGAGGCCGAGCGGTGGCTGTCGCCGAACCTGGGCTACCGCACCGAGGACGAATGAAGTAGAAGGACCCCCGTGCCCCCCACGACTCGCTCCGCTCCCCGCGGGGGCCTGCACGGGGGCCGCGGGGGGCACGGCCGAGTGCTCGTCACGGGGAGCGCCGGGCACCTCGGGGAGGCGCTGGTCACGACGCTCCGGGCCGGGGGCGGCGACGTCGTGGGGCTGGACCGCCTGCCGTCGCCGCACACCGACGTGGTCGCCTCGGTCACCGACCGCGACGCCGTCCGCCGGGCCCTGGACGGCGTCGCGGCCGTGCTGCACACCGCGACGCTGCACAAGCCGCACGTCGGCACCCACCCGCGGCAGGACTTCGTCGACGCCAACGTCACCGGCACCCTCGTCCTGCTGGAGGAGGCGGTGGCGGCCGGGGTCGGCTCCTTCGTCTTCACCAGCACGACCAGCGCCTTCGGGCGCGCGCTCACGCCGGGGGAGGGGGCCCCGGCGGCGTGGATCACCGAGGACGTCGTCCCGCGGCCCCGCAACGTGTACGGGGTGACCAAGGTCGCCGCCGAGGACCTCTGCGAGCTCGTCGCCCGCGACGCCGGCCTGCCCTGCCTGGTGCTGCGCACGTCGCGCTTCTTCCCGGAGGCCGACGACAGCGAGGCGGTGCGCACCGGGTACGCCGACGCGAACGCCAAGGTCAACGAGCTGCTGTATCGCCGCGTGGACCTCGCCGACGTCGTGGACGCGCACCTGGCCGCGCTGGACCGCGCACCCGCGCTCGGCTTCGGGCGGTACGTCGTCAGCGCCACTACCCCTTTCGGTCCGGGGGACCTCGACGAGCTGCACCGCGACGCGCCCGCCGTCGTCGAGCGGCTGGTCCCCGGATATCGGGAGGTGTACGACCGGCTGGGCTGGCGGATGTTCCCGCGCATCGACCGGGTGTACGTCAACGCCCGGGCCCGGGACGACCTCGGCTGGCGGCCGCGTTACGACTTCGCCACCGCCCTGGACCTGCTGCGCGACGGCAGGCCGGCGCGCAGTCCGCTGGCCGACCGCATCGGCGCCAAGGGCTACCACGAGGTGAGCACGGGCCCCTACACCGTCCGCTGACCGGCGCCCGCCGGGGTGATCTGCCCCTCAGGAGGCGCCCGGGCTGCGGACCGGCTGGGAGACTCGGGGTGCGGTACCCCCGCCGCGTCCGCACCAGCCGATCAGCAGAGGTCCCGTGTCCCACGAGCTCGCCGCCGTCCTCTTCGACATGGACGGCACGCTCGTGCAGACCGAGGAGTACTGGGGCGAGGCGATGTTCGAGCTCGCCGGCTCCCTGGGGGGCCGGATGTCGCCCGAGGCGCGGGCGGCGACGGTCGGCACGAGCATGCGCCGGTCCATGCAGGTGCTGCACGCCGACCTGGGCCTGCGGCGCACGGAGGAGCAGCTGCAGGCCGACGCCCGGTGGGTCGAGGACCGGGCCGGGGAGCTGATGTCGACCGGCATCGCGTGGCGACCCGGCGCCCGCGAGCTGCTGGAGGCGGTCCGCGCCGCGGGGGTGGCCACCGCCCTGGTGACGACGACGCCGCGCCGGCTGGCCGCCATCGTGCTGGGCAGCCTCGCGCGCGACCTGGGCGGCGATCCGTTCGACCTGACCGTGTGCGGCGACGAGGTGCCGGCGCGCAAGCCCGACCCGGCGCCGTACCTGCAGGCCGCCGCCGGGCTCGGCGTGGACCCGGACGCCTGCGTGGTCGTCGAGGACTCCGCGGTGGGCGTGCAGGCGGGGCTCGCAGCCGGCATGGCCGTGCTCGGGGTGCCGGCCCTGCAGGCGGTGCCACCCGCGCCGGGCCTGACGCTGGTGGAGACGCTGGCCGGGACCGACGTGGCGACGCTGGCCGGGGTGCTGACCGCGGCCCGTCTCGCGGCCGCCGGCCGCTAGCGGGGCTCCGGCCCGAGGTCGACCTCCCGGCCGCGGGAGACGACGAGGCGGGGTCGCAGGAGACAGCCGACATCGGCCGTGGCGTCGCCGTCCACCACCAGCAGGTCGGCGTCGAGCCCCGCGGCCAGCCGCCCCGTCCGGCCGGTCAGCCCGCAGGCATCGGCGGCGCGCCCGGTCGCGGCCGCCAGCGCCTCGGGCACCGCGAGACCACCGGAGACCAGCTCGGCCACGGCGTAGGGCAGGACGCCGTGCGGCTTGCCCGGCGCGATGCCCGCGTCCGTGCCCGCGACCGGCCGGACGCCCGCCCGGCAGAGATCCCCGGCGTGTGCGAGCAGCTGCTCGAAGCCGGCGCCGGCCGCGGCCATCCGGGCCCGCACGTGCGGGGGCGGGTCCGCGCCGGGCAGGTTGCCGACCGTGGGGCAGACCGCCGCCGGGCCTCGCGCGAGCCGGGCGGCGACCCCGGGTGGCGTGCGGATGCCGTCGGGGGTGAGGCAGCTGCAGTGCTCGATGCCGTCGACGCCGGCGTCCAGTGCCCGCTCCACGGCGGTGAGCGGGTGGGCGTGCGCGGCGACCGGCAGGCCCAGCCGGTGCGCCTCGTCCACCAGGACGCGCAGGTCCGCGAGGTCGAACTGGCAGGCCAGCGGGTCGGTGCCGGGCGTCAGCATGCCGCCGCTGACCATGACCTTCACCAGGTCGGCGCCCCGCTCGGCCCGCTCCCGGACGGCTCGGCGCAGGCCGTCCGGGCCGGTGACCTCGCCGCCCATGGAGGCGCAGTGGCCACCCGGGGAGGTGATGGGCGGCCCCGACGCGACCACGGTGGGCCCCTCGACGCGGCCCCGGTGCCGCTCGACGACGGCCCATCGGTGGTCGCCGAGGTCGCGGACCGCCGTGACGCCGGCGGCGAGGTGCCGGCGCAGGGAGGTCTCGACGACCCGGTCGAGCGCGGCCGCCGACAGATCGGGGATGGTGTCCAGCGCCCGCGGGCCGGCGTCGGCGCAGAGGTGGACGTGGGTGTCGATCAGGCCCGGGAGCAGGGTCGCGTTCCGGTGGTCGGTGACCGGGCAGTCGGCCGGCACCGGCGCACCGGCGGGCTCGACGCCCGCGATGCGGCCGTCCGCGACGAGGACCAGGGCGCCACCCGGCAGGACGCGGTCGCCGTCGAAGGCGTGCGCTGCCCGGTGTGCCCGCATGGCCGGCCCCCTGACGTGGCGAAGGCGACTGGCGAGGTCACGCTAGGACGGGGATCGCGGCGGCGTCAGGGCCGGACGGCCCGGCGCCTCCGGCAGCCCGTGGGAGGAGCTGGCCCCGTCCTGCTTCAGTCCCGCTCGACGACCGGCAGCGTCGCCCACCCGGCCGCGGCGGCGGCCTCGGCCGGGAACGGCGGGGGAGTGCCGCCGAACGACGGGCAGAACGCCTGGTGGTCGCACCAGCCGCACAGCCGGCTGGGGTTGGGCCGGAAGTCGCCGGTCGCCGCGGCCCGCTCGATCGCCGCCCAGATGGCCAGCAGCGTGCGCTCGAAGCGCACCAGCTCCGCCTCGTCGGGGGCGTAGGTCAGCGCGTCGCCGTCGCCGAGGTACAGCAGCTTGAGCTGGCTGGCCACCACGCCGCGGGTACGCCACAGCACCAGCGCGTAGAACTTCATTTGGAACAGCGCCTTGGACTCGAACGCCTCGCGCGGCATCGAGCCGGTCTTGTAGTCGACCACCCGCAGCGCGCCGGTCGGGGCGACGTCGAGCCGGTCGACGTAGCCGCGCAGCAGCAGCCCGTCGGGCAGGGTGACCTCGACCAGCTCCTCCCGGCCGTGCGGCTGGATGCGGGTCGGATCCTCCAGGGTGAAGTAGGCGTCGACGAGCTTGCCGGCCGACGCCAGCCACGCCTCCAGCGACGGGGGAGCGGCCTGGCCCTCGGCGGGCGCCTCCGGTGCGGCGAACAGCTCGGCGATCGAGGGATCGGCCGACAGCTCGGCCCACGCCGGGGCGATCAGCTCCCGCGCCGCCTCGGGGGTGCGCTCGCGCGGCGGCAGGTCGTAGAGCTTCTCCAGGACCGCGTGCACGAGGGTGCCGCGCACCGCGGCGCTGCTCTTCTTCTCGGGCAGCCGGTCGATGGTGCGGAACCGGTAGAGCAGCGGGCAGCTCTTGAAGTCGGCCGCCCGGCTCGGGGACAGCGAGGGACGCCGGGGCGCCTGCGCGTCGCCGCCCGCCGGGGCCGCGGGGACGGGGGCCCCGGCCCCCACCGTCTGCACCATCGCCGTCATGGGTCCGAGGCTAGGTCGGGCCACCGACAGTTCCGAGCGCCCGCGCCGGTGCCGGACGCCGAGAGCGCGGCCACAGCCGGGCGCTCCGTACCCTCGACGCCCGTGGACACGCAGCCGGACCAGCCCCTCGACCCCGCCGAGGGGACCCAGCCCGCCGACGAGGCCGGGGAGGAGCCTCGACCCGAGGTGGAGGTCGAGACCCCGCGCGAGCCCGTGGCCGGCGCGTTCCGGGTCGGCGACCGCGTGCAGCTCACCGACCCCAAGGGCCGCCTGCACACCGTCGTCCTCGAGCCGGGCAAGGCCTTCCACACCCACCGGGGCGCCATCGCCCACGACGACCTGATCGGCGCGCCCGAGGGGTCGGTCGTGCACTCGACGGCGAACACCGGCTACCTGGCGCTGCGCCCCCTGCTGGCCGACTTCGTCCTGTCCATGCCCCGCGGCGCGCAGGTCATCTACCCCAAGGACGCCGCGCAGATCGTCGGTTTCGGCGACGTCGGCCCGGGCATGCGGGTGCTGGAGGCCGGTGCCGGCTCCGGCGCGCTCACCTGCTCGCTGCTGCGCGCCGTCGGCAGCGGCGGCTCGGTGACCAGCTACGAGCGGCGGGAGGACTTCGCCGGGATCGCCACGGCCAACGTCACCGCGTTCTTCGGCGAGCGCCCGGCCAACTGGGACCTCCGCCTCGGCGACCTCGCCGAGCACCCGGCGGAGGAGGTCGTGGACCGCGTCGTCCTCGACATGCTGGAGCCGTGGGCCGTGCTGCCCACGGTGGCCGCGGCGCTGCGGCCCGGCGGCGTGCTCGTCGGCTACGTCGCGACGGTGACCCAGCTGTCCACCTACGTCGAGGCGCTGCGCGCGCAGGGCGTGTGGACCGAGCCGTACGCGTGGGAGTCGCTGCTGCGGCCCTGGCACGCGGTCGGCCTCGCCGTGCGGCCGGAGCACCGGATGGTCGCCCACACCGCCTTCCTGGTGACCGCCCGGCGGCTGGCGGAGGGCACGGTGGCACCGCTGCGGCAGAGGCGCCCCCAGAAGGGCTGACCGCCCGTCGTCCGACTGAGCCGCGAGCCCCCGGCACGCTGTCGTCGGGCGTGTATAGATTTGCCTCCTGGCTCTCCCGATGGGTGTGGAGGTGCGCGATGGGCCTGGGTCCCGACGAGTTCCGAGCGCGGCGCGAGCGTGACGTGACGGCACTGCTGTCCCAGATCTCCTACCTCGAGGAGGAGATCGGTCTGCTGCGGCGCAAGGTGGCCGAGAGCCCCCGACAGGTGCGGGCGCTGGAGGAGCGGATCGCCGAGGCGGAGGGCCGTGCGGCCTTCCTCTCCGAGCGGAACGACAAGCTGGCGGGCACGCTGCGCGAGGCGCGCGAGCAGCTGGTGGCGCTCAAGGAGGAGGTGGAGCGCCTCGGCCAGCCGCCGTCGGGGTACGGCGTCTTCCTCGAGCGGTACGACGACGGCACGGTCGACGTCTTCACCGGCGGGCGCAAGCTGCGCGTGTCGGTCTCCCCGGTGGTGGAGCTCGACGAGCTGCGCCGCGGGCAGGAGGTCATGCTCAACGAGGCGATGAACGTCGTCGAGGCGCGCGGCTTCGAGCGCTCCGGCGACGTCGTCATGCTCAAGGAGCTGCTCGAGCCGATCGAGGGCGAGGCGCGCCGCGCCCTGGTCATCGGGCACACCGACGAGGAGCGCGTGGTCACCCTCGCCGACTCGCTGTCCGACCAGCCGCTGCGCAGCGGCGACTCCCTGCTCCTGGAGAGCCGGTCGGGCCACGTCTACGAGCGGATCCCCAAGAGCGAGGTCGAGGAGCTCGTCCTTGAGGAGGTCCCCGACATCGACTACGGCGACATCGGTGGCCTGTCCCGGCAGATCGAGCAGATCCGGGACGCCGTCGAGCTGCCGTTCCTGCACGCGGACCTGTTCCGCGAGTACGAGCTCCGGCCGCCCAAGGGCATCCTGCTCTACGGGCCGCCCGGCTGCGGCAAGACGCTGATCGCCAAGGCGGTGGCCAACTCGCTGGCCAAGAAGGTCGCCGCGGTGCGGGGGGAGGAGAGCCCGAACTCCGGGCGCTCGTACTTCCTCAACATCAAGGGCCCCGAGCTGCTCAACAAGTACGTCGGCGAGACCGAGCGCCACATCCGGCTGGTCTTCCAGCGCGCCCGTGAGAAGGCCAGCGAGGGCACCCCGGTCATCGTCTTCTTCGACGAGATGGACTCGATCTTCCGCACCCGCGGGTCGGGGGTCAGCTCCGACGTCGAGAGCACGATCGTGCCGCAGCTGCTCAGCGAGATCGACGGTGTCGAGGGCCTGGAGAACGTCATCGTCATCGGCGCCTCCAACCGCGAGGACATGATCGACCCGGCGATCCTCCGGCCCGGCCGGCTGGACGTGAAGATCAAGATCGAGCGGCCGGACGCCGAGGCCGCGCGGGACATCTTCAGCAAGTACCTGACGACGACGCTGCCGATCCACCCCGACGACCTCGCCGAGCACGGCGGCAGCCGCGAGGCGACCATCGCCGGGATGATCCAGCGGACCGTCGAGCGCATGTACACCGAGAGCGAGGAGAACCGCTTCCTCGAGGTCACCTACGCCAACGGTGACAAGGAGGTCCTGTACTTCAAGGACTTCAACTCCGGCGCCATGCTGCAGAACATCGTCGACCGGGCCAAGAAGATGGCCATCAAGGAGCGGCTGGAGACCGGGGCCGGTGGCCTGCGGGTCGGCCACCTGATGCAGGCCTGCCTCGACGAGTTCAAGGAGAACGAGGACCTCCCGAACACGACCAACCCCGACGACTGGGCGCGGATCTCCGGCAAGAAGGGCGAGCGGATCGTCTACATCCGCACGCTCATCAGCGGCAAGGGCAACGAGTCCGGCCGGGCCATCGACACCGCCACCAACACCGGCCAGTACCTGTAACGGCGACCGGCTCGCCGCCCGGTGCACCGCACGCGCCGGGCGGCGAGCCGTTGCGCCGTGGGGAGCGAGCGTGGTTGGTTCGCTCCACCGACCCGGTCGCGCCCGCGCCGGGGCGCTCGCGACGTCCGGAGGGGGCTGGTCATGAGGCGAGCGCGTCGCAGGTCCGCGCTGCTCGGCTGCGCTGCCGCGCTGCTGCTGGCCGGCTGCACCAGCACGGTGGCGGGGGAGGCGTTCCCGGCCGAGCTCGAGGCGGGCAAGCCCACCGTGCCGCCGGCCGGCATCGAAGGCGCCGACCCGGCGGCGCTGCCGGTGGTCGGCGCCTGCTACGAGATCGGCGAGGGCCAGGAGGACACGCCCCTGGAGCCGCCGATGCCGGTCGAGTGCGGCGGTGAGCACAACGCCGAGACGGCGGTCGTGGAGGACACCGGCCTCGGCCCCGAGGAGCCGCGGCCGAACGAGGACGACGTCACCGACCCCGACACCGACATCGGGGCGGCCCTGAGCGACCTGTGCGACCTCAACACGGTGATCGAGTACCTCGGCGGCGAGTCGTTCGAGGACCCGTACGCCTTCTACGCCACCTACCTGCCCAGCGAGGAGGCCTGGTCGGCCGGGGCCCGCTGGATGCGCTGCGACGTCTACTACGGCTACGTCACGCCGCGCACGTCCCCGGGCGTCCTCGCCAACGCGCTGGCCGGCGACGACGCGGCCGCCTTCCGCACCTGCTTCGTGGGCACGCCGAGCGACTTCGCCGTCACCCCGTGCGACCAGAACCACGACGCCGAGCCGGTGGGCTACTCGCTGGCCGACATCCCGAGCGACGCCCCCTACCCCGACGACCCGACCCGGCAGGCCGCGGTCGCCAGCTGCTCGGACGACGTGCAGGAGTACCTCTCCGGCGCGGCCCTGCCCGGCGACTACGTCGTGGACGTGTGGGTGGACACCGCCGAGGAGTGGGAGAACGGCGCCGAGCCGCGGTGCGTCGTGCGGCCGGCCGCCGGCGGTCAGGTCACCGGCAGCCTGCGGCCCTGACCGCCGGCCACCGGAACCGTCGCCCGGGCGGGGTGCGCGAGCGGCCTAGGGTTGGGTCATGAGCGTGCGCCGGGTCATGGGGACCGAGGTCGAGTACGGCATCTCGGTGCCCGGCCAGCCGTCGGCCAACCCGACGACGTTGTCCAGCCAGGTGGTGAACGCCTGGTCGGTGGCCGAGGCGCCGACCCCGCGCCGGGCCCGCTGGGACTTCGAGGAGGAGTCGCCGCTGCGCGACGCCCGCGGCTTCGACCTCTCGCCGGCCCAGGCGCTGGACCACAACGACCTCGACGAGGACGCCGGGATGGCCAACGTCATCCTCACCAACGGCGCCCGGCTCTACGTCGACCACGCCCACCCCGAGTACTCGACGCCGGAGGTGACCAACCCCCGCGACGTCGTCCTGTGGGACAAGGCGGGGGAGCAGGTGATGGCCGAGGCGGCCCGGCGCGCCGCGCGGGTGCCCGGCACCCAGCCGATCCAGCTGTACAAGAACAACACCGACGGCAAGGGCGCCTCCTACGGCGCCCACGAGAACTACCTGATGGACCGGCGGACGCCGTTCCTCGACATCGTCCGCGGGCTGATCCCCTTCTTCGTGACCCGGCAGGTCTTCGCCGGCTCGGGCCGGGTCGGCATCGGCACCGAGGGCCGCACGCAGGGCTTCCAGCTGTCCCAGCGGGCGGACTTCTTCGAGGTCGAGGTGGGCCTCGAGACGACGCTCAAGCGGCCGATCATCAACACCCGCGACGAGCCGCACGCCGACGCCGACAAGTACCGCCGGCTGCACGTGATCATCGGCGACGCCAACCTCGCGGAGCTGTCGACCTACCTCAAGGTCGGGACGACGTCGCTGGTGCTGGCCATGATCGAGGCCCGAGCGCTGACGCAGGACCTCTCGCTCGACGAGCCGGTCGCGGCGCTGCAGGCGATCAGCCACGACCCGTCTCTCGAGTACAAGGTGCGGCTGCGCGACGGGCGGACCATGACGGCGCTGGAGGTGCAGCAGGTCTACCTCGAGCAGGCCGAGCGGTTCGTCGACCGGGCGGGGGAGCGCGACGAGCAGACCGCCGACGTGCTCCGCCGCTGGGCGGAGGTGCTCGACGACCTCGCCGTCGACCCGATGCGGCTGGCCGACCGGCTGGACTGGCCGGCCAAGCTGCGGCTGCTCGAGGGCTACCGCGGCCGTGACGGGCTGGGCTGGGGCGACTCCCGCCTGCACCTGGTCGACCTGCAGTACTCCGACGTCCGGCCGGAGAAGGGACTCTACCACCGGCTGGTCGCCCGCGGTTCGATGCAGCGGCTGCTCACCGACGAGGAGGTGACCCGCGCGATGGTCACCCCGCCCACCGACACCCGGGCGTTCTTCCGCGGGGAGTGCCTGCGCCGCTACCCGGCCCAGGTGGCCGCCGCCTCGTGGGACTCGGTCGTCTTCGACCTCGGCCGGGAGAACCTGGTGCGCATCCCGACCATGGAGCCGCTGCGCGGCACCCGGGAGCACGTCGGCGCGCTGTTCGAGTCGACGTCGACCGCGCAGGAGCTGGTCGACACCATCACCGGCGGCTGATCCGCGGCGGCACGCCTCTCCACAGGCCCTCACGTCGACACCCCGCCGTCACCGGCGGCGGGTAACTTCAGCGGCAGCAGCTCGGGCACGGACTGGGGAGGCACCACCATGGCCACGAGGGACACCGGCGGGCAGCAGCGGGCGACGCGGTCGCGCGAGGAGACCGAGGAGGTCGAGGCGTCGGTCGACGCCGAGGTCGCCGAGCGGCACAAGGAGATGTCCGAGGACGTCGACTCCATCCTCGACGAGATCGACGAGGTGCTCGAGGAGAATGCCGAGGAGTTCGTGAGAAGCTACGTGCAGAAGGGCGGAGAGTAGTCGCTCGACTACGCTGCGTTACGCGCGGTCCTATGTCGAAGCAGTGCCCGTCTTGTGGCGAGGTCAAGCCGGCCACCGAATTCGGTCGGAACAAGACATTGCGGGACGGGCTCTCGTTCTACTGCCTGTCCTGCAACCGTGCCCGGAGCAACCAGTGGTACCGGGAACGTCGTCGTCGACAGGGCAAGGCCGTGCGCGATCACTCGTGGATACCGGAAGGGTTCCGCTGGTGCCCGAGCTGTGAGCAGGCAGTGGCGCACGAGGACTACGCGAGGTCGACCTCCACCGCCTCGGGGTTCGGAAGCAACTGCAAGAGCTGCAAGCGGACCGCCGACCGGCATGGCTACTTCTACCGGCGATACGGGCTCACTCCTGAGGGGATCGCCGACCTCCGAGCCCGTCAGGGGAACCGTTGCGCCATCTGCGCCGATTCGGACCCCGGCCACATCGATCATGATCACGTCGGCGGGCGGGTGCGAGGTCTGCTGTGCGAGAGGTGCAACCTCGCGCTCGGGCTGCTCCGTGACGACCCGCAGCTCATGCGGTCGGCCGCGGCCTACGTGGAGATCCACCGCGTACGTCACCCGCGAGCCCGCGAGGAGACGTCCTCCGGCGCCCCGGACGCGGCCAGCCGACCCGGGACCCCGCCGGTAGGGTCGCAGCGACGCCCTGGCCGGACCCGCAGCAGCCGGTCCACCGGGGCGGACACCAGCGATCGACGCCGGCAGGGTCCGGTGGGGAAGGCGGATGGGTGAACGAGTCGTCGGCTGGTCGGAGCGGGTTCCCGCCCGCCTATCTGGACCGCGTGGGCTCCTCGTTCACCGACTTCCTGGCGGTGGCCGCCCCGGACCTCCTGCCCGGACGACGGCCCACCCCGCAGCTCCCGGTGGGGGACATGGCTCCGCACGGCACCACGATCGTCGCCGTCACCTACGCCGGCGGCGTGCTCATGGGCGGCGACCGCCGCGCCACCATGGGCAACCTGATCTCTAGCCGCGACATCGAGAAGGTCTACCCGGCCGACTCCTGGTCGGTCATCGGCATCGCCGGTGCCGCGGGCATCGCGATCGAGATGGTCCGGCTGTACCAGGTCGAACTCGAGCACTACGAGAAGATCGAGGGGCTCACCATGAGCCTCGACGGCAAGGCCAACCGGCTGGCCGCGATGATCCGCGGCAACCTCGGTGCCGCGCTGCAGGGCCTGGCCGTCGTCCCGCTGTTCGCCGGGTACGACCTCGACGCCGCCGAGGGCACCACGCCCGGCCGGATCTTCAGCTACGACGTCACCGGCGGGAACTACGAGGAGCGCGGCTACGCCGCCGTGGGCTCGGGGTCGATCTTCGCCAAGAACTCGCTGAAGAAGACCTGGCGGGCCGGCCTGTCGGCCGACGCCGCCACCCGCACCGTGGTCGAGGCGCTCTACGACGCCGCCGACGACGACTCCGCCACCGGCGGACCGGACCCGGTGCGCCGGCTCTACCCGATCGTCTACCGGGTCGACGAGGAGGGCGCGGTGCGGCTGACCGACGACGAGGTGGCCGCCGTCGCCGACTCGATCGTCGCCGAGCGCACCGCCGCCGACCGCGACGCCACCCAGGGGGCCTGACGCCATGACGATGCCGTACTACGCCTCCGCCGAGCAGGTCATGCGGGACCGCTCGGAGTACGCCCGCAAGGGCATCTCCCGCGGCCGCAGCGTCGCCGTCCTCACCTACGCCGGCGGCGTCCTGTTCATCGCCGAGAACCCCAGCTCCACGCTGCACAAGGTCGGCGAGATCTACGACCGCATCGGCTTCGCCGCCGTCGGCCGGTACAGCGAGTTCGAGTCGCTGCGGGTCGCCGGCGTCCGGCTGGCCGACGTCCGCGGGTACTCGTACAACCGCCGTGACGTCACCGGTCGCGTGATCGCCAACGCCTACGCCCAGACCCTGGGTGCGATCTTCACCGAGCAGATGAAGCCCTACGAGGTCGAGCTCTGCGTCGCCGAGGTCGGCGACACCCCCGAGACCGACCAGCTCTACCGGCTCACCTTCGACGGCTCCGTCGTCGACGAGCCGGACTTCGTGGTGATGGGCGGCCAGGCCGAGGCGGTCACCGGCCACCTGCGCGAGGGCTTCACCGCCGGCATGGGGCTGGCCGAGGCCCTCATGGTCGGCGTCCGGGCGCTGTCGGCGGTCAGCCCGGCCGTCGGCGACGGCGACGGGCTGCTGCCGGCCACCCAGCTGGAGGTCGCCGTCCTCGACCGCAGCCGGCCCAAGCGGGCCTTCCGGCGCGTGGTCGGGTCCGCGCTGCGCCGGCTGCTCGGCGACGAGGCCGGCGGGCCGGAGCCGGCCGAGGGCACCACGGCCGCGCACACCCCGAGCCACCCGGCACCGGGCACGCCCGCCGGCCTCGGCGACCCCGCGGCGCCGGACACCGCCGGCGGCACGCAGGGCGGGGGAGAGGGCGCCGGGCCCCAGCCCGGTCCGGCCGACGGCGAGGGCGGCACCGCCGGCGACGCCGGAAACATCTGACCGGCGGCACGGCCGCTGCGACGCCACGACCAGGCCGTCGAGCAGGCCGTCGACGACCTGCTCCGGCGGCTGGAGGCGGAGCGCGGCCGACCCGGCGCGGCGACGACCGGCCACTGTCGGCTCCGCGGCCTAGTCTCGGGACGTGGACCGACGGATCTTCGGGATCGAGACCGAGTACGGCGTCACGTGCACCTTCAAGGGGCAGCGTCGGCTGTCCCCGGACGAGGTGGCCCGCTACCTGTTCCGCCGCGTCGTGTCGTGGGGGCGCAGCTCGAACGTGTTCCTGCGCAACGGCTCGCGGCTGTACCTCGACGTGGGCAGTCACCCCGAGTACGCCACCGCGGAGTGCGACGACCTGACCGAGCTGGTCGTCCACGACAAGGCCGGCGAGCGGATCCTCGAGGGCCTGCTGGTCGACGCCGAGCAGCGGCTGGCCGAGGAGGGTGTCACCGGCGACATCTACCTGTTCAAGAACAACACCGACTCGGCCGGCAACAGCTACGGCTGCCACGAGAACTACCTGGTCGGCCGGCACGGGGAGTTCAGCCGGCTGGCCGACGTCCTCATCCCGTTCCTGGTCAGCCGGCAGATCATCGTCGGTGCCGGGAAGGTGCTGCAGACCCCGCGCGGCGCGATCTACTGCGTGAGCCAGCGGGCCGAGCACATCTGGGAGGGCGTCTCCAGCGCCACCACCCGGTCGCGGCCGATCATCAACACCCGCGACGAGCCGCACGCCGACGCCGAGCGCTACCGGCGGCTGCACGTCATCGTCGGCGACTCGAACATGAACGAGACGACGACGCTGCTCAAGGTCACCGTCACCGACCTCGTGCTGCGGATGATCGAGGCCGGCGTCCCGGTCAAGGACATGACGCTGGAGAACCCGATCCGGGCGATCCGCGAGATCAGCCACGACATGACCGGCCGGCGCAAGGTGCGGCTGGCCAACGGCCGGGAGATGTCGGCGCTGGAGATCCAGAGCGAGTACCACGCGCGGGCGACCGAGTTCGTCGACCGCGAGGGCTTCGGCCCGGTGCACCGGCAGATGCTGGAGCTGTGGGGCCGGGTGCTCAAGGCCGTCGACACCGGTGACCTCTCGCTGATCGAGCGGGAGATCGACTGGGCCACGAAGTACCAGCTCATCGAGCGGTACCGGGCCAAGCGCGACCTGCCGCTGTCCTCGCCGCGGGTGGCGCAGATGGACCTCGCCTACCACGACATCAGCCGCACCCGCGGCCTGTACTACCTGCTGGAGCGCAACGGCCAGGTCGACCGCGTGGCCCACGAGCCGCGGGTGTTCGAGGCCAAGAACGTGCCGCCGCAGACCACCCGGGCCCGGCTGCGGGGTGAGTTCATCCGCCGGGCGCAGGAGAAGCGGCGCGACTTCACCGTCGACTGGGTGCACCTCAAGCTCAACGACCAGGCCCAGCGCACCGTGCTGTGCAAGGACCCGTTCAAGTCCGTCGACGACCGCGTGGACAAGCTCATCGCGAGCATGTGATGACCGGTGACCGGGCGGCCGGCCTGCTGGCCGGGCCGCGCGGGCGGCGGCTGTGCTGGGAGCTGCTGGCTGAGCGGCCGGCAGCTCCGGTTTGGTTCCGGCGACCGTGCGAGGAGCCCGCCCTCGCCGAGCGGCTCGCGGACGCCGTCGCCGCCACCGCCCTGCCGGCCCGGTGCGACGCCGACCGGTTGCTGACCGCGCTGGCCGCCACGGTGGATGCCGCCAGGTACTGGCAGGGTCCCGACGACGTCGACTCCGCCCTCCGCGACCCCCGGGTGGCCCGGGCGCTGGTTCCGGTCGCCGAGGCGGTCGCCGATGCGCCGGCGGCGGCGTGGTGGGAGGCGGCCATCGACCGCGACGACCAGCACGCGGTCCTCTGGCCGCCATCCGGGGGAGAGCCGGAGCCGGCGCCGCGGCCCGCGGCCGACGAGCTGCGCCGGTGGCGCGCGGAGACCGTGGACGAGGAGCGCCGCGCGTCCGACGGCGGCTCCTCGCGGTGGTCGAGCCCCCTGGGCACGCTGCTGACGCTCACCACCGGCTGCGGCCGGGGCACCATCCCGATCGGCCTGTCCCTCGTCGAGGACGGCTTCGGCTGGACCGCGGGTCGCACCCGGCGGATCGCCGTCCCGCCCGGCGCGCGGGTGTACGAGGTGACCGGCCCCGGCGCGTGGATCGCCCTCGCCGCCCGGTACCCGCTGGAGGTCACCCGCAGCCGGCGGCACGCCTGGTGGGAGGTCAGCGGTTGGGACGGCGCCTGGGTGCTGCCCGACTGGGTCGCCGTGGCCGCGGACTGGGACGCCGTCCACGTCACCGTCGCCGGCTACCTGACCGCCGCCGGCCGGGCGCTGCCGGCGGGGGAGGCGCGCACGCTGCTGGCCGGCTGGCACCCCGACGCGACGTGGTGGCTGACCGACGTCCCGCCCGCCGGGGAGCAGGTCGAATGGGTGCGCGACCAGCAGGAGGACCTCGACTGGCTCCGCCGCTGAGCTACTCCGCCGCTTCCTCGGGCGGCAGCGGCGCGCGTAGCGCGGCGTAGCGCCCGGCGGCCGCCGCGGCCAGGAAGTACGGCCGCTCCTGGTCGTAGCCGCGGCCCATCGTCGACAGCGGCACGGGGGAGAGGCCCAGCGCCTCCTCCAGGCCGTCGACGTCCATCCAGACGACGGGGTTGCGCTCCGGCTGCCCGGCGAGGTCCTCCTCGACCTGGCTGCCGAGCTCCGAGCCCAGCCCGCGCGGGGCGATGAGCGTGACCCCCGCCAGCGCCACCCGCCCGAACGCGGTCAGGGAGTGGTGCGAGACGCCGTTGTGCCGCGGCCGGGGGTCGGCCGAGGAGATCCGCAGCGCACCGATCGGCTGCCCGCCCAGCACGCTGACGGCGTTGCACGCCTCGCCCGCGGCGACGCCGGAGAACCCCCACGGCGTCCCGGTGCCGAGGTTGCCCGGTCCCTGGGTCACGATCGCCACGTCGGCGCCCAGCACGTGCTTGGCCGCCAGCAGCCCGGTGTGCAGGGTGACCGCCTCGACGTCGCCGCCGAAGGCCTGCCCGACGGTGACCACCCCGGCCAGCGACGGGGCCAGCGCCGACAGCGTCCGGGAGAAGCCGGCCACCAGGGCGCCGCCGTCGGTCATGACGTAGGCGACCTTGAGGTCGGGGTCGGTGGCCAGGATCCCGATCAGCACCGCCGGGAGCGCGGAGTGCAGGTCGGCGACGACCACCGGCATGCCGGCGAGGTCCTCGGCGTCGGCGATGGTCGCGTGGTGCTCGGTGTCCTGCTCGTCCACGCCCTGCACGCTCACCTGCAGCGGCGTGTACCGCGCCTTGACCAGGTGCCCGGGGCCGGCCGGGTCCGGCGGCAGCCGGTCGGGGACGGCGACGACGAGCGCGTACCCGCCGGTGCCCAGCCGCTGCGCCCACGCGGTCGTGTTGAGCAGCACGTCGTCGCCCACCTGGGGGGTGCCGACCAGCGAGGGATGGGCCAGCGCCCGCACCTCGCCGTCGTCGGGCACCTGCACCGTGAGCTCCTGGGCGTCGCGCCAGGCGCGGCCGAGGGCGGTCACGGTGCCGCGCCGCCAGCGGATCCGGGTCTGCGTCGTCTGCTCGTCCCCCACGCGGGGCAGCCTATGCAGCGCCCGGCTTCCGCCGCAGGGGCCCGTGCCGAGCTCCGCGCGGCGTGGGGAGCGGCGGGGTCCTTACTCTGTGCCCGTGGCGGCGAAGCGGGCGGAACGACTGGTGAACCTGGTCATCGCCCTGCTCGGCACCCGGCAGTACGTGACCGCGGCGCGGATCCGGGCCACGGTGCCCGGCTACGAGCCCGACGACGGCACCGCCCGCGCCGACGAGGCGTTCAAGCGGATGTTCGAGCGGGACAAGGCCGAGCTGCGCGAGATGGGCGTGCCGCTGGAGACCGGCCGCACCAGCGCGTTCGACACCGAGGACGGCTACCGCATCGCCCGCGCCGACTACGAGCTGCCGGAGATCACGCTGACCGGCGAGGAGGCCGCCGCGGTCGGGCTGGCCCTGCGGCTGTGGGAGTCGGCGCAGCTGGCCGGCGCCGCGCACAGCGCCCTGGTGAAGCTCAAGGCCGCCGGCATCGAGGTCGACTCCGGCCGGCGGCTGCCGCTGCAGCCGCGGCTGGACTCCGACGAGCCGGCCTTCGAGGCCTGCTACACCGCCGCCCGCGACCGGCGGCAGCTGGAGTTCGACTACCGGCGGCCCGACGAGGAGCAGCCGGCCCGGCGGCGGGTGCAGCCCTGGGGGGTCGTGGCCTGGCACGGCCGCTGGTACCTCGTCGGCCACGACCTCGACCGGCAGGCGCCGCGGGTCTTCCGGCTCTCCCGCGTGGCGGGGGAGCCGAAGGTCATCGGTCCGTCGGGCGCGTTCGAGCCTCCGGCCGACGTCGACCTCGCCGCGCTCATCGCCAACCAGGACGGCGGGGAGGAGCACCTGGTCGTCGTCCGTGCCCGTCCGGGCACCGCGATCGGCCTGCGCCGGCACGCGGTGCCGCTGGGCCCGGCCGAGGACGGCGACGACCGGCTGGAGCTGCGCACCACCGAGCCGTACCGGCTGGCCGACCAGCTGGCCGCCTACGGCCCCGACGTGCTGGTCGAGTCGCCGGCCGCGGTCCGCGATGCGGTCGTCGAGCGGCTGACCCGCCTGGCGGCGCTGGGGGAGACGGCGTGACCAGCCCCGGCACCAACGAGCGCATGACCCGGCTGCTCACGCTGGTCCCGTACCTCACCGCGCGCCCCGACGGCGTGCCGCTGGTCGAGGCGGCGCGCGACTTCGGCGTCCCCGAGCGGCAGCTGCGCCGAGACCTCGAGCTGCTGTGGATGTGCGGGCTGCCCGGCTATGGCCCCGGCGACCTCATCGACCTCTCCTTCGAGGGCGACCGGGTGCGGGTCACGTTCACGGCGGGCATGGTGCGCCCGCTGCGGCTGACCACCGACGAGGCGGTCGCCCTGGTGGTCGCGCTGCGCACCCTGCTGGAGCTGCCCGGCCTGGCCGAGCGCGAGGCGGTCAGCCGGGCGCTGGCCAAGGTGTCGGCCGCGGCGGGCACGGCGGGGGACCGGGTGACCCCGGTGGCGCTGTCGGTCGACGCGCGCGAACAGGCGCTGGCCGTCGTCCGCGAGGCCCTGGAGGCCAAGCGGGCGCTGCACCTGCACTACTACGTGCCCACCCGCGACGAGCGCACGGAGCGCACCGTCGACCCGATGCGGCTGCTGCTGGTCGACGGCCGCTGGTACCTGGAGGCCTGGTGCCGCCGCGCCGAGGGCGTGCGGCTGTTCCGCCTCGACCGGGTCGACGACGTCGTCGTCCTCGACGAGCCGGCCGCGCCGCCACCGGAGGCGCACGAGCGCGACGTCGAGGCCGGCATCTACCAGCCCGGGCCCGACGCGCCCCGGGTACGGCTGCGGCTGGCCGGCACCGCCCGGTGGGTGGCGGAGTACTACCCGGTGGAGGACGTGCGCGAGGTCGACGACCCGCCCGGAGGCCTCGCGGTCACCCTGCGGACGGCGGACCTCGCGTGGGCACGGCGGCTGGTCGCCTCCCTGGGGGGCGCCGCGCGGGTCGACGAGCCCCGCGAGCTCGCCGCCGACGTCGCCGCGGACGCGCGCGCCGCGCTGGCCCGCTACGCCGCGGCCGGTCGCGGCGCCGGCGGCTAGGGTCGACCCGTGCTCATGCTGGTGGTCTGGATCGCCGTCCCGGTGCTCGCGCTGGTCGTGCTGGCCGCGCTCGGCTACGGGCTGCTCGGTGCGCTCCAGCGGCTGGGCCGCGAGATCGCGGCGCTGGACCGGGAGGTCCGGCCCCTGCTCGAGCAGGCCCAGGCCACCGCAGCCCGGGTCGCCGACGCGGGTGAACGGCCGGCGACGACCCGCTACGTCCCCGGTCCTCGCGACCTCCCGGCGTAGCATCGCCGGTGCCACCCACCCCTGGAGGACCCCGATGAACCTCGGTCCCATGGAGATCGCCCTGATCATCCTGGCCGTCCTGCTGCTCTTCGGGTACAAGAAGCTGCCCGACGCCTCCCGCTCGCTCGGCCGGTCCCTGCGGATCTTCAAGGGCGAGATGAAGGGCATGAAGGACGACGACAAGACCGACGTCCGGAGCAAGAGCCCCGCGAACACCAGCACGCCGCTGCGCGGTGAGGTGCTGACCCCCGCGGAGTCGGCCGCCCAGGCGGAGGCCGCCCAGCTGGAGGCGGAGGCGCGGGCCGCGGAGGCCCGGGCCGCCGAGCTGCGGGCGCGGGCCGCGCAGCGCGCCGGCTCCGCCGACAGCACCTCCTGACGCCCCCGGCGGGGGCACCACACCCGTGAGCGAGGCCGCGACGCGCGCACCCCGCCGCCGACGCCGTCCACCGCGCGACCCCGCGGCGACGATGTCGCTGATCGCGCACCTGACCGAGCTGCGCAACCGGATCGGCAAGGCGCTGCTGGCCCTGCTGATCGCCTCGGCGTTCGCCTTCTGGTGGTACGAGCACGGCCTGGGTGACTTCATCCGCGCCCCGTACTGCGGCCTGGAGCCGGAGCTGCGCTACGGGGACGCCGACACCGGCTGCGGCCTGCTGATCACCGACGTCTTCGGCGGTGTGTTCATCCGGCTCAAGGTGAGCCTGCTCGCCGGCGCGGTGCTCTCGGCCCCGGTCTGGCTCTACCAGCTGTGGGCCTTCATCACCCCGGGGCTGAAGAAGAACGAGCGGCGCTACGGCATCACCTTCGTCGGCGTCTCGACGCTGCTGTTCGCCGGCGGCGCGGTGCTGGCCTACCTCTCGCTGTCGGCGGGCCTGCAGCTGCTGCTGAGCCTGGCCGGCGACGGCGTGGTCATCGCGCTCACCGCCCAGGACTACATCGGCTTCGTGCTCGCGCTGCTGGTGGCCTTCGGCGTGAGCTTCGAGGTGCCGCTGATCGCCGTGGCGCTCAACGCCGTCGGCGTCCTGACCTACGAGACGCTGCGCAAGAGCCGCCGCTGGATCTTCTTCCTGACCATCGTCTTCGCCGCGTTCGTCACGCCCACCCAGGACCCGTTCACCATGCTGCTCATGGCCGGGCCGATGATCGTGCTGTTCGAGCTGGCCATCCAGATCGCCCGCTTCGTGGACAAGCGGCGGGCCAAGCGGGCGGCCGCCGAGCACTTCCACGACCTGGACGACGACGCGGCGTCCCCGCTGGACGCCTCGCCCTCGGACCTCGACGTGCGCCCCTCGTCGCTGGACGAGACGCCGGTCGACGGCGCCGCCGGCCGCCGCGGCTGACCTGCCGGTGGACGTCGCCGTCCTGGTGCCGCCCGCCGCCGGCCGCGGCCGGGCGCGGTCGGTGGCCGGCGCGGTCCTCGACGCGCTGCGCGGCGCCGGGCTGACCCCGCGCGTGCTGCCGGCGACCACCCGCGCGCAGGCCGAGGAACAGGCCGCCGCGGCCGTCGCGTCCGGCACCGGGGCTGTGGTCGCCGTCGGCGGGGACGGCGCGGCCCACGCCGGGCTGCAGGCGGTCGCGGGCACGGACACCCCGCTGGCCGTCGTCCCGGCCGGTACGGGCAACGACCTCGCCCTGGCCCTCGGCACGCCCCCGGAGCCGGTCGCCGCGGCCCGCGCGGCGGCGGCGGACCTCACGGCCGGGACCGTGCGCGCCGTGGACGCCGGCCGCACGGGGGAGCGCTGGTGGGCCACCGTGCTCTGCTGCGGGTTCGACTCCGCCGTCACCGACCGGGCCAACCGGCTGCGCTGGCCGCGCGGACCCCGGCGCTACGACGTCGCGATCCTCGCCGAGCTGGCCCGGCTGCGGCCGCGCGAGCTGACCCTCACCCTCGACGGGGAGCGGCGGACGCTGCCGGTCACCCTCGTCGCGGTCGGCAACACCGCCTGGTACGGCGGCGGCATGCGGGTCTGCCCGGGCGCCGACCCCGCCGACGGCCTGCTCGACGTCACCGTCGTCGGCCCGGTGGGCCGGCGGGAGCTGGTGCGCACCCGGCCGCGGCTGACCGCGGGCACGCACGTCGAGCACCCCGCCGTCACCGTGCACCGCGCGGCGCGCGTGGAGCTGGCGGGGGAGGGGCTGACCACCTACGCCGACGGCGAGCCGGTCGCTCCGCTGCCCGCGGGAAGCGTCTGCGTGCCCGGGGCGCTGCGGGTCGTGGGGACCGGCCGGCGCTCCCGGACGATCAGGTGACCTGATCCCGCGGGGTCCTCCCCGGGCGCGGGACGTCCGGGAGGACCCCGGACGACCAGGGACCCTGATCGTGTCCGGCGGTGCGCGCGCAGGGCAGCGCCTACCGTGGGAGCCATGTCCAGCCCCGCTGAGCGGTACGCGGCTGCCCGGCGGCGCTCCGCCCATCCCGCGCTCGCCGACTTCACCGCCGAGCTCGGCTTCTCGCTCGACCCCTTCCAGGTGGAGGCGTGCGAGGCGCTCGACGAGGGTGCCGGCGTCCTGGTGTGCGCGCCGACCGGCGCCGGCAAGACGGTCGTCGGCGAGTTCGCCGTCCACAAGGCGCTGGCCGAGGGGCGCAAGGCGTTCTACACGACGCCGATCAAGGCGCTGTCCAACCAGAAGTACGCCGACCTCGTCGACCGCTACGGCCCGGACAAGGTGGGCCTGCTGACCGGCGACAACGCCGTCAACGGCGACGCTCCCGTGGTCGTGATGACCACCGAGGTGCTGCGCAACATGCTGTACGCGGAGTCCCCGGCGCTGACCGGCCTGGGCTACGTGGTGATGGACGAGGTGCACTACCTCGCCGACCGGTTCCGCGGTGCGGTCTGGGAGGAGGTGATCATCCACCTCCCGCCGTCGGTGACGCTGGTGTCGCTGTCGGCCACGGTCAGCAACGCCGAGGAGTTCGCCGACTGGCTGGTGACCGTGCGGGGCCACACGAAGGTCGTGGTCAGCGAGGTCCGGCCGATCCCGCTGTGGCAGCACATGCTGGTCGGCAACCGGGTGTTCGACCTGTTCTCCCTGCGCCCGGCCGCGCACGCCGCCGAGCAGGGCGAACACCCGCGCGAGGAGGCCACCCGCGAGCGCGGCGCCTCGGTGGTCGACCCCGAGCTGGTCCGCTACGTCCGGGAGTACGAGCGGCGGCTGGACAGCTGGGGCGGCGGCAACGGCGACGGACGGCGGCGCGAGGGGTTCGGCCGGCCGCGGTACCGCCCGCCGGCCCGCTCCGACGTCGTCGAGCGGCTGGACCGCGCCGGCCTGCTCCCGGCGATCACCTTCGTGTTCAGCCGCAACGGCTGCGACGCCGCCGTCGCGCAGTGCCTGGCCAGCGGGCTGCGGCTGACCGACGAGGCCGAGCGGGCCGAGATCGCCGCGATCATCGACGAGCGCACCGGCTCGCTGCCGGAGGAGGACCTGCACGTCCTCGGCTTCTGGGAGTGGCGGGAGGGCCTGCTGGCCGGCCTCGCCGCGCACCACGCCGGGCTGGTGCCGGCGTTCAAGGAGACCGTCGAGGAGTGCTTCGTGCGCGGCCTGGTCAAGGCCGTGTTCGCCACCGAGACCCTCGCGCTGGGCATCAACATGCCGGCGCGCACCGTCGTCCTCGAGCGGCTGGTCAAGTGGAACGGCGAGGCGCACGTCGACGTGACGCCGGGGGAGTACACCCAGCTCACCGGCCGCGCCGGCCGTCGCGGGATCGACGTCGAGGGGCACGCGGTCGTCGTCTGGGCGCCGGGGGTGGACCCCGCCGTCGTCGCCGGCCTGGCCAGCACCCGCACGTATCCGCTGCGCTCGTCGTTCCGGCCCAGCTACAACATGGCCGTCAACCTGGTCAGCTCCTTCGGCCGGGCCCGCGCCCGCGAGCTCCTGGCGTCGTCGTTCGCGCAGTTCCAGGCCGACCGCTCGGTGGTCGGGCTGGCCCGCTCGGCCGCCCGCCACGAGCGGGACGCCGAGCGGTGGGCGGAGGAGATGCACTCCGCCGGCGGGGACGTCGGGCACTACGCCGAACTGCGGCGGCAGATCGCCGACCGGGAGAAGGAGCTCTCCCGCGACTCGCAGGCCAAGCGGCGCATGGAGGCCGCGGAGGCGCTGGCGGCGCTGCGGCCCGGCGACGTCATCCGGGTGCCGTCGGGCCGGCGGCAGGGGCTGGCCGTCGTCCTGGACCCGGGGGTCACCGACCTCGACGAGCCCCGGCCGATGGTGCTCACCGAGGACAAGTGGGCCGGCCGGCTGGGCGCCGGCGACTTCCCGACGCCGGTGACCGCGCTGGCGCGGGTGCGGGTGCCGAAGAACTTCAACGCGCGCAGCCCGCACGCCCGCCGCGACCTGGCCGCCACGCTGCGCAACGCCCGGATGGAGAACGATCTCGGCGCCCGCCGGGTCAAGAACCGCTCGGCCGCCGCGGACGACCCGGTGCTGGCCGACCTGCGGCGCGCGCTGCGCGCCCACCCGGTGCACGCGCTGCCCGACCGGGAGGAGCGGGTGCGCGCCGCCGAGCGCTGGATCCGCGCCCGCCGGGAGGCCGAGGCGCTGCACCGGCGCATGGCCGAGCGCACCGGCTCGCTGACCCGCCAGTTCGACCGCACCTGCGACGTGCTGGAGGAGCTGGGCTACCTGGTGCCGGAGGTCGCACCGCTGTCCCCGGCCGACGGGGAGCCGGCCGGTGTGGACGACCTGCCGGTGGTGACCGACGACGGCCGCCGGCTGGCGCGCGTCTGGTCCGAGGCCGACCTGCTGGTCGCCGAGTGCCTGCGCGCCGGGGTGTGGCGCGGGCTCGGGCCGGCCGAGCTGGCCGCCTGCGTCTCGACCCTGGTGTTCGAGGCACGCCGGGACTCGCCGGTGCAGCCGGCGGTGCCGGCCGGGAAGGTGTCGGCCGCCATCGGCGCGATGCGCGGCATCCGCGCCCGCCTGCAGGACGTCGAGCTCGACCACGAGGTGCCGGCGACCCGCGACCTGGACCTCGGCTTCGCCTGGGCCGCCTACCGCTGGGCCGACGGCCAGAGCCTGGACCGGGTGCTCGCCGGCGCCGAGCAGGCCGGCACCGAGCTCTCCGGTGGCGACTTCGTCCGGTGGGCCCGGCAGCTGGTCGACCTGCTCGACCAGCTGGCCAAGGTGGCCGACGAGCCGGTGGCCGGAGTGGCCCGCGCCGCGGTCGGCAAGGTGCGCCGGGGAGTGGTCGCGGTGGCCGTCAGCGGCTGACCTGCGCCGCAGATGCCCGTGCCGAGGGCCGCAGTGGTGCACAATGCCACCCGCCCCGTGACGCACCGTCATGGGACCGCACGTCATGGGACGACCGGGAGAGACGATGACCAACCCACCGCAGGGTGGCTACCAGCCGGGGCAGCAGTACGGGCAGCAGCCGGGCCAGCAGTACGGGCAGCCCCAGTACGGCGGCCAGCCGGGCGGCGGGTACGGCCAGCCGGGCCAGTACGGCGGTCAGCCCGGGTACGGCCAGCCGGGGCAGCAGCCCGGCCAGTACGGCGGTCAGCCCGGGTACGGCCAGCAGCCGCAGTACGGGCAGCAGCCGTACGCGCAGGGCCCGCAGTACGGCGGCCAGCCGGGCGGCTACGGCCAGCCGCCGAAGAAGTCCAAGACCGGCCTGATCGTGGGGCTGGTCGTGCTCGTCGCCGTCCTCGTGGCCGCTGGGATCATCCTCGCCCAGCCGTTCGCGCTCGGCTCCACCGAGCTGCGCCCGCAGGCCGTGCAGGACGCCGTCGCCGCGCAGTTCCAGGAGAACTCCGGGCACGCGCTCACCCTGACCTGCCCCGAGGGCATGGAGGTGGAGGTCGACGCGACCTACACCTGCACCGGGCAGACCGACGAGGGCGAGGAGGTCTCGATCACCATCCGGGTGACCGACGACGAGGGCTCCTACACCTGGTCCGAGGACCGCTGATCCCCGGCCGGCCGGCGCGTCAGTCCAGCGCGCCGGCCGGCCAGCCCAGCGCCGCGCCGAGCCGGCGCAGGGACGACTCGATCCCGTGCGCGGCGGCCAGCTCGGCCAGCCGGTCCGGATCGGCCGGACGGCGGGGGAGCGCCCCGTCGACGGCGGGCAGGTCGATGTCCCGCGCGACCGCCACCACCACCGGGGCGGCGTCGAGGTACGCGGCGCCGGCGTGCAGCTTCTTCAGCACCGCCGCGGTCAGCGGCGGCTTCGGCACGACCGTGCGGGCCGCCGCCGCGCGGATCCCGGCGAGGTCGCCGAACTCGGTGATCAGCGCCGCCGCGGTCTTCGCGCCGATGCCGGCCACGCCGGGCAGCCCGTCGCTGGGGTCGCCGCGCAGCACCGCGAAGTCGGCGTAGGCGCGACCCGGGATGCCGTACTTCACCGCGACCGCCGCCTCGTCGACGACCTCGATGTCGGAGATGCCGCGCGCGGTGTAGAGCACCCGCACCTGCCGCTCGTCGTCCACCAGCTGGAACAGGTCGCGGTCGCCGGTGACGACGTCGACCGGCCCGCGGGCCCGGGTGGCCAGCGTGCCGATGACGTCGTCGGCCTCGTAGCCCGGCGCCCCCACCCGCGCCAGGCCCGCCGCGGCGAGCACGTCGATGAGCACCGGCACCTGGGGGCCGAGCTCGTCGGGGGTCTCCTCGCCGCCGTCGGCGGCCAGCCGGTGCGCCTTGTAGGAGGGCAGCGCCTCGACCCGGAACGCCGGCCGCCAGTCGTCGTCCCAGCAGGCGACCAGGCGGTCGGGGGCGTGCGTGGTGACCAGCCGCGCGGTCATGTCCAGGAACCCGCGGACGGCGTTGACCGGCCGGCCGTCGGGCGAGGTCACGCTCGTCGGGACGCCGTAGAAGGCCCGGAAGTAGAGGCTGGCCGCGTCCAGCAGCATCGTGGTCACAGGGCGGACGGTAGCGAGCCGGCCCCGCGGATACCCTGCCTCCCGTGGCGAAGTCGGGCGGGGACGACCCCTTGGTGACCATCGACCGGGTGCACGCGGCGCGCGAGGTCGCCGGCGAGCTCGGGCTGGACCTGCTGGTGCTCACGCCCGGCTCGGACCTGCGGTACCTGTGCGGCTACCACGCCCACGCCATGGAGCGGCTGACCGCGCTCGTGGTGCCGCGGCGGGGCGAGCCGCTGCTCGTCGTCCCCCGGCTGGAGGCGCCCATGGTGGACGCGAGCCCGGCCGGCGGGCTGGGGCTCGAGGTGCTGGCGTGGGACGAGACCGACGACCCGTTCGCCCTGCTGGCCTCCGCCGCGACCGCGCGGCTGGGCGCGGCACCGCAGCGCGTCGCCGTCGGCTCCCGGACCTGGGCCGAGCACGCCCTCGGCGTGCAGCGCGCGCTGTCGGGGTCGGCGCTGGAGCTCGCCGCCCCGGTGCTCGACCGGCTGCGCATGGTGAAGACCCCCGCCGAGGTCGAGGAGCTGGCCGCCGCGGGCGCCGCCATCGACCGGGTGCACGCCCGGATGGGCGAGTTCCTCCGGGTCGGCCGCACCGAGGCCGAGGTCGGGGCCGACATCGCGGCGGCCATCCTGGCCGAGGGGCACGTCGGCGTGGACTTCACCATCGTCGGCTCCGGGCCCAACGGCGCCAGCCCGCACCACGAGCTGTCCGACCGGGTGGTGGCCGCCGGCGACCTGGTGGTCGTCGACATCGGCGGGGAGACGGCGACCGGCTACCGGTCGGACTGCACGCGCACGTACGTCGTCGGCGGGGAGCCCGGCGCGGAGGTCGCCGAGTGGTACGCGGTGCTGCAGGAGGCGCAGCGGGTGGCCACCGAGGCGGTGCGGCCGGGCGCGACGGCCGAGTCGATCGACGCCGCCGCCCGCGACGTCATCGCCGGGGCCGGCTGGGGCGAGCACTTCATCCACCGCACCGGGCACGGCATCGGGCTGGACACCCACGAGGCGCCCTACATCGTGTCGGGCAACGGCCTCCCGCTGGCGCCGGGCATGGCGTTCTCCGTCGAGCCGGGCATCTACCTGGCCGGCCGGTGCGGCGCGCGGATCGAGGACATCGTCGTCTGCACCGAGGACGACGTCCGGGTGCTCAACTCCGGCCCCCGGGAGCTCGTCGCCCTGCCGGGCTGACCGTGCGGTCCGGCGCGCCGGACTGGACACCGGTTCGAACGCGTGTTCGGATGGGGGCATGCGGTGGGACGCCCAGCGCCTGGACCTCGACGAGCCGGGTGCGCTGCCGGGGATGCCGTCGGTGCGCGGGCTGCTGCGCAGCGTCGAGGTCGCCGAGTTCCCCGGGCTCACCTTCCACGAGGTCCGCAGCCGCAGCGCGCTGAACGCGGTGCCCGAGGGCTCGGGGATGCCGTTCCGGTGGACGATCAACCCGTACCGGGGCTGCTCGCACGCGTGCGTCTACTGCCTGGCAGGCGACACGCAGATCCTGCTGGCCGACGGCCGGCAGCGGGCACTCGCCGACCTGCGGGTCGGTGACCGCATCGTCGGCACGGAGCGCCGGGGCGGCTGTCGGCGCTATGTGACGACCGAGGTGCAGGCGCACTGGTCGACGACGAAGCCGGCCCACCGCGTCCACCTGGCCGACGGCACGGAGCTCGTCGCCAGCGGCGACCACCGCTTCCTCACCGCTCGCGGCTGGAAGTACGTCACCGGGACGACGTCCGGTGCCGCCCGCCGGCCGCACCTCACGACCGACGACGAGCTCGTGGGCCTCGGGAGCTCGGTGGCAACCCCACCCCGCCGGCTCGTGGGCGCCGAGGTGACCGGCGACGCCGATCTGCGCGTGGTCTCGGTCGAACCGCTCGGGCTCGACCTCCCGCTGTTCGACATCACCACCGGCACCGGCGACTTCGTCGCCAACGGCGTGATCAGTCACAACTGCTTCGCCCGTGGCACCCACCAGTGGCTGGAGCTCGACACCGGCCGCGACTTCGACACCCAGGTCGTGGTGAAGACCAACCTCGTCGACGTCCTCCGCCGCGAGCTGGGGCGCGCCTCCTGGCGCCGGGAGCACGTCGCGCTCGGCACCAACACCGACCCCTACCAACGGGCCGAGGGGCGCTACCGGCTCATGCCCGGAGTCATCGGCGCGCTGGCCGGCTCGGGCACGCCGTTCTCGATCCTGACCAAGGGCACCCTGCTGCGGCGGGACATCCCGCAGCTGGCGGCGGCCGCCCGTGACGTGCCGGTCGGGCTCGGGGTCTCGATGGCCATCTGGGACGACGCCCTGCACGCCGCCCTCGAGCCGGGGGTGCCCACGCCGCGCGCCCGGCTGGACCTGGTCAAGGCGGTCACCGACGCCGGCCTGTCGTGCGGCGTGTTCCTCGCCCCGGTGCTGCCCGGGCTGACCGACCGGCTGTCCGACCTCGACGCCGCCCTGGGCGCCATCGCCGCCGCCGGGGCGACCGGCGTGACCGTCGTCCCGCTGCACCTGCGGCCGGGAGCCCGCGAGTGGTTCACCGCCTGGCTGGCCCGCGAGCACCCCAACCTGGTGCCGCGCTACCGGCAGCTGTACGGCCGCGGCGCCTACGTACCGGCGGAGTACCGGCGCTGGCTCGCCGCCCGCGTGGCGCCGCTGCTGGCCGCGCACGGGCTGGACCGCCGGTCGGGCGGGGAGGCCCGGGACGCCGGGATCCCCGGCGACGACGAGGGCTCGTTCCCGGCCGGGAGCCTGCCCGAGCTGCGGCGGGGAAGTGCTCCGCAGCCCGTGGTGGAGGCGCCGGAGCAGCTCGCGCTGCTCTGAGCCGGGCAGGGCACCGGCGCCCTCGTGCTCTGCCCACACGGGCGGGCAGAGCACGAGGACCGGCGGGCCGGGAGGTGCCGGGGTGGGGGGGTCCGCTCCTCAGCCGGCGGCGCGGGCCAGCCGGTTCACCGTGCGGGTCGCCCGCACCACGCCCCGCGCGGCGACCGGCGGCGCCCCGGCGGCCAGCGCCAGCCGCCGGTAGGAGTCGTAGGACAGCTCGTCGTAGGCCTCGGCGAGGGCCAGCGCCCGCGCGCGGCCGCGCCCCGTCACCGTGGCCCGCAGGTGGTCGGCCGTGCCTGCGGCGTGCTTGGCGAAGGTCACCTGCAGCGCCTGCGACGACAGCCGGCCGCCCACCGCCGATGCCATGCCGGGACCCTTGCGCAGCGCGGGCAGCACCCACGGGCTCGCGGCCAGGGCGGGGAAGCGGTTGCGCACCTCCTCCCACGCGTGCCACGCGGACAGCGCGCCCGGCACCGACCAGTCGCCGTCCTCGGTGCTGACCAGCAGCCGGCGGGCGGTCGGGTGCACCTGCTCCCGCCGTAGCGACCGGAAGGTGCCCACCGGCGCCGGCCATCCCAGGGCCAGCGCGCACCAGGCGACGGTGCGCAGGTGCTCGGGGTCGGCGCTGCGGATCTCGGTGAGCGGCCGCAGGTCGAGGGTGACCGGATCGGGCTCCGGGGTCTTCGGCACAGGCAGGGCGACGCCGCCGTAGCGGGCGACCTTGCTGTACAGCGTCACGGTCGCCGGCTTCCAGCCGCGGGCCGCGGCGATGGGCTCGAGACCCTCCTCGGCGACCTGGTCGGGACCGAGCCCGAGTTCCAGCGCCGCGTCGACCAGGCGGCGCCACTGCACCTCGTACCCCTCCGGGGGTCGCAGCCGGCGCCAGGCCCGATCGGCCGGCGGGGCCGGCATGTCCGGCAGGGGGAGCTGCCATGCACTCGACATGATCGAACTCTACCGTTATCCACAACAAATTTGTACCTAATTTTCGGCGGTCCTCGCTCTGGACGCCACGGCGGCGCCTCCGGCGCCGGAGCAGCGAGGTCACCCGGTCGGGTCCGCCGGCCTGCGGCGCGGCCCGCGGCTGGGAACGATGGCCGGGTGCGCACCGTGGGCGTCGAGGAAGAACTGCTGGTCGTGGACCCCTCGGGCACCCCCGTGCCCCAGGGGCCCGCCGCGCTCGAGGTCGCCGCCCGGTGGGGCGAGGGGGAGACGCCGGCCGAGCACGACCGGGGCGAGGCCGCGCCGACGGAGGACGACGGCGGGCCGGCCGGACACCTGGTGCCCGAGCTGAAGGCCCAGCAGATCGAGCTGGGCACCCGGGTCTGCACCGGTCTCGACGAGGTGGACAGCGAGCTGCGGCACTGGCGCGGCCGGGCCGATGCGGCCGCGCGCGAGGTGGGCGCCCGGGTGGCCGCGCTGGCCAGCTCGCCGGTGCGGGTGGCCCCGGTGACCACGCCGGGGGAGCGGTACGCCGACATGGCCGACACCTTCGGCCTGATCGCCCTGGACCAGCTGACCTGCGGCTGCCACGTGCACGTCTCCGTGGCCGACGAGGAGGAGGGCGTGGCCGTCCTCAACCGGATCCGGGTCTGGCTGCCGGTGCTCACCGCCCTGACCGCGAACTCCCCGTTCTGGCTGGGCCGCGACAGCGGCTACGCCAGCTTCCGCTCCCAGGCCTGGAACCGCTGGCCCTCGTCGGGGGCCACCGAGCTGTTCGCCGACGCCGCCGACTACCACCGCGTCGTCTCCGACCTCGTGGCGACGCAGACGATCGTCGACACCGGGATGATCTACTTCGACGCCCGGCTGTCCGAGTCGTGGCCCACGGTCGAGGTGCGCATCGCCGACGTCGCGCTGCGGGTCGAGGACGCCGTGACCCACGCCGGCCTCGTGCGGGGGCTGGTGGAGACCGCCGCACGGGCGTGGCGCGACGGCGTCCCCGCGCCGCAGGTCCGCAGCGAGGTCGTGCGGGTGGCCGCCTGGCGGGCCGGCCGCTCCGGCCTGACCGGGGATCTGGTGCACCCGCTGACCGGGCGGCCGGCGCCGGCCGCCGACGTGGTCACCGCGCTGCTCGACGGGATCCGCCCCGCGCTGGCCGACGCCGGCGACGAGGAGCGGGTGGCCGAGGGCGTGGCCGCCCTGCTCGGCCGCGGCAACGGCGCGCAGCTGCAGCGCCGGGTGCACCGCGAGTCCGGCGACCTCACCGCCGTGGTCCGGGCGGCGGTCGCGGCCACCACCGCGGAGGGCTGACCGGGCGGACCGGCGGGTTCCGGGGTCGCCGGTTATCGTCCGCCCATGTACACCGCCAGCTGGGGCGACGTCGTCCGTCGTGACCTGTTCGGACCGCGGCCGGACCCGCGCGACCGCCCCTACCGGTTCATCATCCGGCTGGCGCTGGTGATCTTCCGGCTGTTCCGGTTCCGTTTCGACGTCCGCGGCAGCGAGCACGTGCCCACGACCGGCGGCGCGATCATCTGCAGCAACCACGTCAGCTACCTGGACTTCACGTTCCTCGGCCTCGGCGCGCTGCCGCAGCACCGGCTCGTGCGGTTCATGGCCAAGGCCGCCGTCTTCGGGCACTGGTTCGCCGGCCCGTTCATGCGGGCCATGCAGCACATCCCCGTCGACCGGGCCGCCGGCGCCGCGGCCTTCGAGTCCGCCGTCCGCGCGCTCAAGGACGGCCAGGTCGTCGGCGTCTTCCCCGAGGCGACGATCAGCAGCAGCTTCACCGTGAAGGACCTCAAGGCCGGCGCCGCCCGCATGGCCATCGACGCCGGCGTGCCGATCATCCCGGCCGCGGTCTGGGGCGGGCAGCGCATCGCCACCAAGCACCACGCGACCCAGCTGCGCCGCGACGTGCCGGTCACCGTCGTCCTCGGCGAGCCGATCCACCCGGAGCCGGGGGAGAAGGTGCAGCCGCTGCTGCGCCGCACCCGGGCGGCCATGGAGGCGCTGCTCGACGAGGCCCAGCGCACCTATCCCGACCGGCCGGCCGGGCCCGACGACACCTGGTGGCAGCCGGCCCACCTGGGCGGCACGGCGCCGACGCCCGAGGAGGGCCGGGCGCTGGACGTCGCGGACTACACCGGCACGCGCGTCCGCAAGCCGAAGCCGACGCTGGCCGGGCGGGTGCGCCGGCTGGTCCGCCGCGGCCGCTGAGCGGTCACTCCACGACCACCGGGGCCATGAGGCGGAACGCCTCGAGCTCGACGTCGTACCAGCGCCGCAGGCGCCCCAGCGGCGCCATGCCCAGCCGCCGGCACACCGCGATCGACGCCTCGTTGCCGGGCCGCACGACGGCGTAGACCTCCGGCAGCCCCGCGGCGAAGGCGCCGTCGATCGCGGCCCGCGCCGCCTCCGTGGCGTAGCCCCGGCCCCACGAGTCGGGGTGCAGGTGCCAGCCGACCTCCACCTCGCCCACGCCGCCGGGCAGCGGCTTGAGCAGCAGGGTGCCGGCGACGACGCCGTCCTCGCGCCGCTCGACGGCCCAGCAGCCGAACCGCTCGTCGGCCGCGGTCACCGCGGCCCAGCGGGCGACCAGCTCGACCGGCGTCACCGACGGGGTGCCGCCCAGCCAGCGGGTCACCTCGTCGCGCCCGTAGATGTCGGCCAGGCGGGCCAGGTCGTCGCGGCAGGTCGTCCACGGGCGCAGCCGCAGCCGGGCGGTGGTGCACCGCACCGCGGCCGTCGTGTTCATCCGTCGTGCCTACCCCCCGGCCCGGCGCGTGGCCACCCGGGCAGGGCCCGGCATGCTCGGGACCATGAACCTGCTCCTCACCGACGTCACCGTGGGCGACCGGCCCGGCCGGGCGGTGCACGTGGTCGACGGCCGGATCGCCTGGCTGGGCGCCGCTGCCGAGGCACCGGCCGCCGGGCGCGTCGTCGCGGGGGAGGGTGCCCTGCTGACCCCGGCGTTCGTGGACGCCCACGTGCACGCGACGGCGACCGGCCTGTCGCTCACGGGCCTCGACCTCTCGGGGAGGTCGAGCCTCGGCGACGCCGTGGCGTCGATCGCCGGGTACGTCGCCCGGGTGCCGGGCGGCGTGGTGCTCGGCACCGGCTGGGACGAGACCGGCTGGCCCGAGGGCCGGGGGCTGACCCGCGCCGACGTGGACGCCGTGGTGGGGGACCGGCCGGCCTACCTGGCCCGGGTCGACGTCCACTCCGCGACCGTCTCCACCGCCCTGCTCGACCGGCTCCCGGGGATCGCCGACCTGCCCGGGTTCTCGCCCGACGGCCGGCTGCGGCTGGACGCCCACCACGCGGCCCGGCAGGCCGCCTACGGCGCGGTGGATGCGCAGCAGCGCCGGGCGGCCCAGCGGGCCACCCGGGCGCGGGCGGCCGCCCTGGGCATCGGCACGGTGCACGAGATGGCCGGGCCCGAGGTGTCCGGCGCCGACGACCTCGCCGCGCTGCTGGCGCTGGCCGCCGAGGAGCCCGGCCCGCGGGTGGTCGGCTACTGGGGCGAGCTGGCCGAGCGCGGCGGCCTGGCGCTGGTCCGAGAGCTGGGGCTGGCCGGTGCCGGCGGCGACCTCTTCTGCGACGGCGCGCTGGGATCGCACACCGCGGCGCTGAGCACCCCGTACCGCGACCGGCCGGACACCTCCGGAGCCCTGCGGTTCGAGACCGCCTCGGTCGTCGACCACGTGCGCGCCTGCACCGAGGCCGGGCTCCAGGCCGGGTTCCACTGCATCGGCGACGCGGCGGTCGCCCAGGTGCTCGCCGCGGTCGGCGCGGTGGTGGAGGAGCTCGGGGTCGCCGCGGTGCGCGCCTGCCGGCACCGGCTCGAGCACGTGGAGATGGTGGGTGAGGAGGCGGTCGCGCAGATGGCCCGCTGGGGGATGGTGGCCAGCGTCCAGTCCGCGTTCGACGCCGCCTGGGGCGGGGCCGACGGGATGTACGCCGAGCGGCTGGGCACCGAGCGGGCGCTGGCCTGCAACCCGCTGGCCGACCTGTCCGACGCCGGGGTCGCCCTCGCGCTGGGCAGCGACGCCCCGGTGACGCCCCTGGACCCGTGGGGCGGGGTGTACGCGGCGGTCGACCACCGGACGCCGTCGTCCGGGCTACGGCCGTTCGACGCCTTCGACGCCGCCACGCACGGCGGCTGGCACGCGGCCCGCGCCGAGCACCCGGCCGGCCCCCTGGCGGTGGGCGCCCCCGGCGACCTCGCCCTCTGGGCCACCGAGGCGACCCTCTCCGAGGTGCTGGCGACGCGGCTGCGGCCGGCCTGCCGGGGGCTGTACGTGGGCGGGCAACCGGTCGGGCCCCGGCACTGAACGATCCCGCCGTCCAGACCTGGCCGTAACGATCGGGTCACAGTCCGACACCGGAATCCCGGGGCAGGCGCACGGCGGCGGCGCACTTCCTACAGTCGCTGCAGTTCCATCCGGGAGCACCGGTCCGTGCTCCTCCGGACGCACCGCACCGGCCCCCCGGTCCGCACCGGGACGAGGGGGCCGCGCGGATCGCCGGGGGAGGCGAGCCGGGCACCCGGCGAGGTCCGGCCCGGACCCCGCGCCACCAGACAACGGTCTGCCGGTCGCCGCCAGCGACCCGGGAGGCCGGCCCGAAGGCGTGGGAGCCCGCGACCGGTCCCGCCGGCGCCACCTGGACGGGTGACCACGACGGGCCGTCGGCACCCGGCCGCGCAGCAGGGTGCGGCCGGGCGGCTCGGGAGTGGGATGCTGGGCGACGGGTCGCCGCACGGGTGCCGCGGCCCTGGCGCCCGCCGCGCGGGTGCCGTTCCCGCCCGGGACCTCCCCGGCGCGTCGAGGTCCCCGGAGGCGATGGTGTCGGCTGCAGCGACCGGCACCGTGACCACGCGCCCCGCGCCGCCGCCGGCGGGCGAGCCGGCCCGGGCGCGGCGCCGCCTGCCGTGGCGCACCGCCCTCGCCGTGGCCGGCGGTCTCCTGCTGCTGCTCGCCTTCCCCGGCTACTCGCTCAGCGCGCTGGCCGTCCTCGGCCCGGCCGCTCTCGCGCTGGCCGTGCGTGGCGTGCGGGCCCGCGGAGGCTTCTGGCTCGGGCTGGTGTTCGGCCTGGCCTTCTTCGTGCCGCTGCTGTCCTGGACCGGCATCTACGTCGGCTCGTTCCCGTGGCTGGCGCTGGCCGTCTGGCAGGCCACCTACCTGGGACTGCTGGGTGCGGCGACCGCGGTCACCTCGCGGCTGCGCTGGTGGCCGCTGTGGACCGCGGCGCTCTGGGTCGCCGACGAGGCGCTGCGCGGCCGCTGGTTCCTCGGCGGCTTCCCCTGGGGCCGGCTCGGGCTGAGCCAGACCGAGGGGCCCTTCCTGTCGCTGGCCGCCTACGGGGGCGTGCCGCTGGTCAGCTTCGCCGTGGCGCTCACCGGCACGCTCCTGGCCGCCGCCGTGCTCGCGCTGGGGCGCGCCTGGAGCCACGCACGAACCGACGCCGACGCCGACGGCGCGCAGCGGGCCCCGGCACTGCGCGCGGCCGCGCTCGCCGTCGCCGGCGTGCTGCTGGTCCCGCTGGCCGGCGCGGTCGCCTGGCTGCCGCTGCCCGGTCGCTCGCTCACCGAGGGCGGGCCGACCGTGACGGTCGCGGTCATCCAGGGCAACGTCCCCGAGGCCGGGCTGGACTTCAACGCCCGCCGCCGGGCGGTGCTGGACAACCACGTGAACCGCACGGTCGAGCTGGCGGCCCAGGTCGCCCGGGGCGAGCAGACGCAGCCCGACCTGGTGGTGTGGCCGGAGAACAGCTCCGACATCGACCCCTACACCAACGCCGACGCCGCCCGCGCGATCAGCCGGGCCGCCGAGGCGATCGACGCGCCGATCCTCGTCGGCGCCGTCGTCGACGGGCCGGGGGAGTACCTCAGCAACACCGGCATCGTCTGGGACCCCGACGACGGGCCGGGCCAGACCTACGTCAAGCGCCATCCGGTGCCGCTGGCCGAGTACGTGCCGGCGCGGGACTTCTTCCGCTTCTTCAGCGACAAGGTCGACCTGGTCCGGCGCGACTTCCGCGCCGGCACGGAGGTCGGCGTCCTCGACATGGCCGGGGCGCGGGTCGGTGACGTCATCTGCTTCGAGGTGGTCTACGACGGCCTGGTGCACGACACCGTCGCGGCCGGCGCCGGCATGCTCGTCGTCCAGACCAACAACGCGACCTTCGGCTTCACCGACGAGAGCGAGCAGCAGCTGGCCGCCAGCCGGTTGCGTGCGGTGGAGTTCGGCCGGACCGTGGTGGTGGCCGCGACCAGCGGCATCTCCGCGGTCGTGTCGCCCGACGGCTCGCTGGTCCGCCGCTCCCAGCTGTTCACCGCGGCCACGTTCGTCGAGGACATCGCCCAGCGGGACAGCACCACCCTGGCCGAGCGGCTGGGCGCCGGCCCCGAGTGGGTGCTGACCGCCCTCGGCGTCGGTGCCCTGCTCGGCGTCGTGGTTCCCTCGCTGCGCCGCCGGGCGGGGGAGCGGAGGGCCCGGTGAGCGAGGTGCTCCCCGGGCGGCGGGTGCTCGTCGTCGTCCCGACCTACGACGAGGTGGAGAACCTCGAGGCGATCCTCGACCGGCTGCACCGCAGCGTGCCCGAGGCGCACGCGCTCGTCGTCGACGACGGCTCGCCGGACGGCACCGGGGAGCTGGCCGACAAGCTGGCCGCCCTCGACCCGCGGGTGCACGTGCTCCACCGGACGGCGAAGTCCGGTCTCGGCCCGGCGTACGTCGCCGGCTTCCGCTGGGCCCGCCAGCAGGGCTTCGACGTGCTGGTCGAGATGGACGCCGACGGCTCGCACCCGCCCGAGCAGCTGCCCCGGCTGCTGTCCGCGCTGGAGGACGCCGACCTCGTGCTCGGCTCCCGCTACGTGCCCGGCGGTGCGGTCGAGGACTGGCCGGCACACCGGCTGCTGCTCTCCCGCGCCGGCAACGTCTACACCCGCTGGGCGCTGCGGCTGCCCCTGACCGATGCCACCGGCGGCTTCCGCGCGGTCCGCGGCGAGCTGGTGGACCGGCTGCCCTTCGACGACGTCGCCAGCCAGGGCTACTGCTTCCAGGTCGACTGGGCCTGGCGGGCGTGGCGGGCCGGCGCCCGCGTGGTCGAGGTGCCGATCACGTTCACCGAACGTGCCTTCGGCCGGAGCAAGATGACCTTCTCGATCGTTAGAGAAGCGTTGGTACGGGTCACCTGGTGGGGCCTCGCCGACCGGCTGGCCGACCGGCTGCCGGGGCGGGTCCGGCGGCCCGTGCCGGGACGGGTCCGCGACGGCGGGCGGTCGGGCGCGGTCCGGTAGGCGGACCGCGGGCCGCTCCCGAGGGGGACCGGAGGAGAACCGTGGCACGACGCATCCGCACCGTGGCCGCCCTGCTGGCGCTGGCCGAGATCGTCGTGCTGGTGCTCGTCGCCAGCCAGATCGGCGCCGGGTGGACCATCCTGCTCACCCTGGGCACCAGCGCCCTGGGGCTGCTGCTGCTGGCCTCGCAGGGCACCCGCGCCCTGCGGGACCTGCGCGAGCGGGCGCGGGAGCACCGGCCCGCGGGCCGGGCGCTGGGGGACGCCGGGCTGGTCGCCGTCGGCGGGCTGCTGATGCTGCTGCCCGGTCTGATCGGCGACGTCCTGGGCCTGCTGTGCCTGCTGCCGCCGACCCGGCCGCTGGTGCGCGCCCTGCTGGGCCGGCTGCTGGTCTCGCGGCTGCCCGAGCAGCTGCGCGGGCCGGTGCAGGTGCGCAGCACCCGCACGGCGGGCGTGCGGGAACGCGGGGAGGACGGGCGCGGGCGCCCGCTGGTCATCGAGGGCGAGGTCGTCCGCGATCCCGACCCCGACCGGCCGGCCTGACCCGGGCCGCCCGCGGACGCGGAACGGCCCCGGTGGGTTCTCCCACCGGGGCCGTTCCTACGTGCGGGGTGCGCTCAGCTGGCGCGGGTGCGACGACCGCGGAGCACCTCGAGGCGCTCGGCGAGGACCTCCTCGAGGTCCTCGACCGACCGGCGCTCGAGCAGCATGTCCCAGTGGGTGCGCGGCGGCTTCACCTTCTTGGGCGCCGGCTCGGCGCCGCCGACCAGCTTGGCCGCGCCGCCGTCGAACTTGCACTCCCAGGTGTCGGGCACCTCGGCGTCGTCGGCGAAGGGCACCGTGAACAGGTGACCCGAGGGGCACCGGTACTCCACGTACTGCCGCTCGATCGGCGCGGTGTTCCGCTCGGTCTCGTAGCTCACGCTGCCCAGTCGGCTGCCCCGCAGGGAACGCTCGCCCATGGCACACCGTCCTCTCGTGCTGGTGGTGTCGGTCGGTACTCCTCGTCGCAGGCAGGGGCTTACCCACCGGACGAGGGAGTCGAAAAGACCAACGACAGATTCCGCGGAGAGATTCCGCTGTATCGGCCCACAATCATCGCATGGGGTGGGATCCGCGCCGCGGGCACCCCTCGGACGGGGGATCAGGGGAGGGCGAGCTGCCCCGGACCGGCCGCCGTCGGCCCCAGCTGGCCCAGCACGTGGTGCCGCCGGCACAGCACCTGGTAGTGCACCTGGGCGTACGCCCGGGGCTCCGGACCGGCCTCTCCGGGAGCCGGCGTGGGCGCGGTGTCGGCGACGACGACGGTGGCGCCGTGGCGCACCATCGCGCCGTCCACCACCCGGGCGTTGAGCAGGCCGGGCAGCCCGCACCAGCACAGCACCTCGACCTGCACCCGCTGCACGTCGTCGGCGACCTCCAGCAGCCGCTGGGTGCCGGGGAACAGCCGGGTGCGGAAGTCGGTGGTCAGGCCGAAGGCCCAGACGTCGACGTGCGACTCGTCGACCAGCTCGGCCAGCTGGTCGACCTGGGCCGGGGTGAGGAACTGGGCCTCGTCGACGATCAGGTAGTCGACCCGGTGGCCGTCGGCCCAGTGGCTGCGCACCAGCAGCCGCAGGTCGGTGCCGGCGTCGACCTCGACCGCCGCCCGGCTGAGCCCGACGCGGGAGGAGATCTGCGGCCGCGCCGACCGGTCGCCCTGGGTCAGCAGCAGCCCCGAGCGGCCCTGCCGGCTCTGGTTGTGGTCGACCTGCAGCGCGAGGGTGGACTTGCCGCAGTCCATCGTGCCGTGGAAGAAGCGCAGGTGGGCCGGCGCCGGATAGGAGCGGCGGTTGCCCGCCGCGGGGACGGCGGTCGGCCGGGCGCGCCGGCGCGGATCGGGGTCCGGGACGTCGACCAGTGCCGGGGGCTCCCCGCCCGGCGCGGTCACAGCCGCTCCGGCGGGGTGTTGCCCGCCGCCACCACCGCGCGCCGCATGGGCAGCTTGGCCAGGGCGATGAACCCGAGCACGAAGAAGACCACCAGGCTGACGATCGCGTACCGGTAGGAGCCGGTGAGCTGGTAGGTCAGGCCGAAGGCCAGGGGCCCGAGCCAGCTGGTGCCGCGGTCGCTGATCTCGTAGAAGCCGAAGTACTCGGCCTCCTTGCCGGCCGGGATCAGCTGGCTGAACATCGACCGGGACAGCGCCTGGGTGCCGCCCTGCACCAGCCCGATGACGGCGGCCAGCGCGTAGAACTGGCCGACGGCGCCCTCCTGCAGCGTGTAGGCGGCCACCAGCACCAGCGTCCAGGCCACGAGGCAACCGAGGACGGTCCGCTTGGCCCCGTACCGGGCGGCGACCCGGCCCAGGCCCAGCGCCCCGAAGACGGCCACCACCTGCACCATGAGGATCGCGCCGGTGAGCACCCCGGTGTCGAGCCCGAGCTCCTCGGTGGCGTAGGTGGCCGACAGCGAGATGACGGTCTGGACGCCGTCGTTGAACAGCAGGTAGGCGCCGAGGAACCACAGCGTCAGCGGGAAGGCCCGCATCTCCCGCATCGTGGCCAGCAGCTGGCGGAAGCCGCTGGGCGGTCGGGACGCCGGTGTGCCGACCTCGGCGACGATCCGGCGGTTGCGCAGCCGGGAGATCGTGAACACCGTGAACGCGCCCCACCAGAGGCCGGCGGTGGCCAGGCAGATCCGCACCGCCTCGCCCTCGGTGAGCCCGAGCGACTCGTGGGCGAGGAACAGCCCCAGGTGGACGGCGAGCAGCAGCGCGCCGCCGACGTAGCCGAACGCCCAGCCCCGGCTGGAGACGGCGTCGCGCTCGTCGGGGCCCGCGAGGTCGGGCAGCCACGAGTAGTAGACGACGGTGGCGGCACCGAAACAGATGTTGGCCAGCACGAACAGCACCGCGCCGAGCAGGTAGCGGCCGTCGGCGACGAAGTAGAGCGCGGTGGTGGCCAGGGCGCCGAGCAGGGCGAAGCCGCCCAGCAGCTCGCGCTTGCGGCCGGTGCGGTCGGCGACGGCGCCGGTGAGCGGCAGCACCACGACCTGCAGCACGACCGACAGCGACAGCACGTAGGAGAACCAGCTGCCCGGCGGGATGGACAGCCCCAGCACGTCGAGGCGGCCGTCGGCGCCGGCGCCCTCCTCGGCCACCGACGTCAGGTACGGGCCGAGGAAGACCGTGGTGACGCTGGTGTTGAACACCGACATCGCCCAGTCGTAGGAGTACCAGCCGAACCGCTCGCGCCGCCGCGCCCGGTCGGGGGAGGGGGCGGCGGGATCGCTGGCCAGGGCCTCGCTGCTCACGGGCGCAGGGTGTCAGCCCCGGCGGGGCCGGTCCAGCACGGCACGGTCTCGTCCCGCATCGGGCGCCTCACGGGATGTCGTCGGGCACGACGCCGCCGGGGAACGCCGCGACGGCCGTCGTCGGCCGGGTGCGGTCGACGTAGTGCGGCCGGTCGGCCTCGCCGGCGCGCAGCGGCACCAGGCCGCGGGTGATCGCCGCGGCGATCCGCATCCGGGCCCGGTTGGCGTCGCCGACCCGGCCCATCTGCAGGTCGTCCAGGCGCACCGGCGGGCCGACGTGCACCTTGAGCGCCGGACGGCGGACCACGGCGCGCAGCAGCGTGCGGAGCTTTCCCCAGTCGTTGGCGTACTGCAGCACCTCGTGCGCGCCCCACTGGCTGACCGGCAGCACGGGCACGGCCATGCCGAGGGCCAGCCGGGCCATGCCGGTGCGCCCGGCCTCGGGCCAGCCGTCCGGCGTCAGCCCGACCCGGCCCTCGGGATAGGCGACGACGTGCCCGCCGTGCACGAGGGCGACCTCGGTGACCCGGATGGCGTGGCGGGCGTGGTCGGTGCCGCGGTCGACCCGGATGCCCCCGGTGCGCTCCAGCAGGGGGCCGGCGACGGGCGCGGAGATGATGCCGCCGGTGGCCATGATCCGCGGCATGACGCCCAGCCGGTGCAGGGCGACGGCGATGACGAACGGGTCGAAGTCGCCGATGTGGTTGGCCGCCAGCAGCAGCGGGCCGTTCCGCAGCTCCTCCGGCACCTCGCCGGTGACCTCCACGCGGCCGAAGATGCTCACCAGCCAGGAGAACCGGCGCAGCATGAACCGCCAGAACCACCACGGCGGCGCCGCGGCGATGGCGAGCTCGCGGGCGAACCACTCGGGGTCGTCGGGCTTGAGGATCCCCTCGAGGTGCTCGGGCAGAGGTGGGGTCGCCGGCCGCCAGGCGCGCAGCCGCTCGCCAAGTGCGCTCACCGGCCGGCCCACTGACCGCGCTGCTGGAGCACCTCGCGCAGCATCGACGGACGGTCGGTCATGATCCCGTCGACCCCCAGATCGAGCATCTCGGTGGTCTCCTCCACGGTGTCGACCGTCCAGACGTGCACCTGCAGGCCCCGGGCGTGCGCGGCGGCCAGGAACCGCTCGTCGACCAGGGCCCGGCCCCCCAGTCTGAGCGGCACCTGCGCGCAGCCGGCCTGGATGCGCACCAGGCCCGCCGCGCGCGGCGAGTACGACGACAGCCGCAGCGCCGCCACGCCCCGCGGGCCCAGCGACGTGCACACGGTGGGGCCGAACAGCCGGCGGGCGGCGGCGATCCGCGCGTCGGAGAACGAGCCCAGGCAGATGCGGTCGTGCACCTTCATCCGCCGCACGGTGCGGACCAGGGGAGCGAGCACGCCGGCGGCCTTGATGTCGAGGTTGAACCGGACGTCGGGCCAGGCGCCCAGCAGCTCCTCCAGCCGCAGGATCGGTTCCCGGCCACCGATGCGGGCGCCGGCCACCTCCGACCACGGGAGCTGGTCCAGCCGGCCGGTGCGGTCGGTGACGCGGTCCAGCGTCGGGTCGTGGAAGACCACCAGGACGCCGTCCGCCGTCACCTGCACGTCGGTCTCCAGGTAGCGGTAGCCCATCTCGACGCACGCCTGGAACGCCGGCATCGTGTTCTCGACGTGCTCGATCGCGCCGCCCCGGTGCGCCATCGCCAGCGGGGTCGGCGCGTCGAGGAACGCGAAACGGGCCGGGGGCACGTCCCTCACGCTAGTGCGCGGCCGGAACCGGCCGGTCAGGACCTCGGGAGCGACGTCACACCCGTCCCGCCCGTCCCGCCCCGGCGAGGCGGCGGCGCGTCGACCGGCGGGTCGGGCGTGTCCCGGCGTCCTGTCGGAGGGGCGGTCTACCGTGCCTCCCGTGGCAGAGCAGCAGACCCTGGAGGGACAGGTCGAGACTTCCGGCGACGCAGGCCAGGGCAGCACGAAGGGGAGTACTCCCGAGCGGCGCTGCGGCTGGTGCCGGCGGGTGCTGCCGCAGCAGGGCTCGGTGGGCCGGCCGCGGTTGTACTGCGGGCAGGCCTGCCGGCAGCGTGCCTACGAGCAGCGGTCGGCGACCGCGAAGGCCGGCCTGTCGCCGGACGTCGTCCTGGTGACCCGTGCCGAGCTCGACGGCCTGCAGGACCGGCTGTACCAGCTGCGCTGCGCCCTCGAGGACGTGCAGACACTGCTGACCGAGCGACCGACCAAGGCCGAGCTCGAGCGCTCGCTGGCCGACCTGCTGCGCTCCACCGGCCGGCTCGACCGGCTCTGGGTCACCGAGCGGGCCGGCTGACCCGGGAGGCTCAGTCCGGGTCCTGCGTGTCCTCGTCGTCGTCGCTGTCGCGCTCCGGGTCCGTGTAGTTCGGACCCTCTTCCTCGCTGTCGCCCTCGTTGACCTCGTCGTCCGTGGTCCCGTCCCGGCGCTCCACCTCACTGCCCGCGGGGTCACCGCAGGCGGCCAGCGTGGCGGTGCCCCCGAAGAGGGCCAGGGCGGTCATCACAGCGGCAACGGGACGGCGGAGGTGCATGCCCCGACCCTACGGAGATCACCGGCGGTCCGCCCGTCGAGCCGCCGACACGGGGTCGATTGCGTCACTGTGACGTATCTGGGGGTGACCTGGCGGGTGGGGGGAGTCGTGGCGGGGATGGCGCGAAGGGTCCGGGGACGCGTGCCGGACGGCGCCGGGAGCCGGCCGGCTGGACCGAGAAGCGGAGATCACCGAGGGATCCCGGACCGGGGCGCATGCGCCCAGGCGCGGGCCTTGCGTCGACGGGGCAGGCGCCGGCTGACCTGATGGGGCGTCGACGGTCGTGCGGCGACCGGCGGGCGTTCGCCACGACGAACTGCCGGGAACCGTCGGGCGGACTCGATCGGTGGACCAGCCGACTCGTCGAACTCGGCTGGAACCGAGGTCAGCCCCTCTCCGCCGTCCGTAGACCTCGCGCCGATAATGCACATTATGTCAACCAATGTGCCGGGACCCCGCCTCCGCTGACGTCCGGACCGTCCGGCGCTCTCCAGCCGGAGGAACCTCTCGTCCGCGTCCTCGTGCCCTGCCCCCACCGGTGGGCAGAGCACGAGCGTCCGCAGCATGGTCCCGGACGGCCCCCGCCGTCCGGCGCTTCGGCGGCCTGCGGAGCGCAGGCGTCCGGTACATCGGGCGATCGGCAGCCGGCCCGACCTACCGCCGGCGACCTCGTGCTCTGCCCCCACGTGGGGGCAGAGCACGAGCATCCGCAGCACGGTCCCGGCTGTCCGTCGCCCGGGCGACGGACACGAACAGGCCAGGAAGACAGTGGTCGGAGGCACGCCTCACTCCGTCCCACTTCAACGTATAGCTCACCCCGGGGCTTGCGGCAAGACCCCGGTCGGGCCGCACACTCGCTCGCCGTGAGCCCCGTGACCAGCGCGTTCGACCTGCCCGAGCACCTCGCCGCCAAGGCCGACCCCGCCCTCGTCGCCGCCGACGAACGGCACTTCGCCGACGTCGCCGACAGCCTCGAGCGGGCGATCGCCGACCTCGCCGCCCGCCTCGACGCCGAGCGCCGCGCCCCCGGCGGGATCGGCCAGGAGGCGCTGGACCGCGACCTGGAGGTGCACCGGCTCACCGCCCGGCTGCGGGCGCTGCGGCGCTTCGGGCTGGACCTGTGCCTCGGCCGGATCGTGCCGGCCGACGGCGGGGACCCCGTCTACGTGGGGCGGCTGGGACTCACCGACAGCACTGGCCGGCGGCTGCTGGTCGACTGGCGCTCCCCTGCCGCCGAGCCCTTCTTCGCCGCCACCCACGCCGCGCCGATGGGCCTGGCCAGCCGGCGGCGCTACCGGTGGACCCGGGGACGGATCCGCGACTACTGGGACGAGGTGTTCACCGCCGACGGGCTCGAGGGCCACGCCGCGCTCGACGACCAGTCGGCGTTCATCGCCAGCCTCGGCAGCGACCGGTCCGAGCGCATGCGCGACGTCCTCGGCACGATCCAGGCCGACCAGGACGCGATCATCCGGGCCGGGTCGCGCGGCGCCCTGGTGGTCGACGGCGGCCCCGGCACGGGCAAGACCGTGGTGGCCCTGCACCGCGCGGCCTACCTGCTGTACGCCGACCCACGGCTGACCGCCGGCCGCGGCGGTGTGCTGTTCGTCGGCCCGCACCAGCCCTACCTGGCCTACGTCTCCGACGTCCTCCCCGGTCTCGGCGAGGAGGGCGTCCAGATCTGCACCCTGCGCGATCTCGTACCCGAGGGCGCCGCCGCGCCGGCCGAGGCCGATCCCGAGGTGGCCCGGCTGAAGGCGTCGGCTCGAATGGTGGAGGCGGTCGAGGCCGCCGTCCGCTTCTACGAGGAGCCGCCGGCCCGGGCGGTCACCGTGTCGACACCGTGGTGCGACGTCCGGGTCCGCGCCGCGGACTGGGCGGCGGCCTTCGACGCCCGCGACGCGGCCACTCCGCACAACGACGCCCGCGACGAGGTGTGGGACGAGCTGCTCGATCTCCTCGTCGACGCCCACGAGGACGCCGACGTCTCCCCCGACGTCCTCCGGAAGACGATCGGCCAGGATGACGCCCTGCGCACCACCTTCGCCCGGGCCTGGCCGCTGCTCGAGGCGACCGACCTGGTCGGCGACCTGTGGTCGGTGCCGGCCTACCTGCGCCGGTGCGCGCCCTGGCTGACCGCCGAGGAGGTCCGGATGCTGCAGCGCGCGGACGCCCGGGCGTGGACGGTGTCCGACCTGCCGCTGCTCGATGCCGCGCGCCAGCGGCTCGGCGACCCCGAGGCCGCCCGCCGCCGCCGGGAGCAGGCCGCCGTGGTCGCCGCCGAGCGGGAGCGGATGTCGGGCGTCATCGACGAGCTCATCGCCACCGACGACTCCGAGCTGCTGCTGATGACCAGCCTCCGCCACGGGGACCTGCGCGACGCCTTGGTGGACCAGGCGGCGGTGCCCGTGGCCGAGCCCGACCGGCTGGCCGGCCCGTTCGCACACGTCGTCGTCGACGAGGCCCAGGAGCTCACCGACGCCGAGTGGCAGATGCTGCTCCTGCGCTGCCCGTCGCGGAGCCTCACCGTCGTGGGCGACCGCGCGCAGGCCCGCCACGGCTTCCCGGAGTCCTGGCAGGAGCGGCTCGAGCGGATCGGCCTGACCGACGTCCGCCTGGCCTCCCTGACCGTCAACTACCGCACGCCCGAGGAGGTCATGGCCGAGGCCGAGCCGGTCATCCGCGCGGTGCTGCCCGACGCCAACGTGCCGACCTCCATCCGCCGCACCGGCGTGCCGGTCCAGCACGGCGACCTGGCCGAGCTCGACGCCGTCCTCGACACCTGGCGGGCCGGGCACGCCGAGGGCATCGCCTGCGTCATCGGGCACCCCGCCTTCCGCGGGAGCGACCGCGTCCGGTCGCTGCGCCCGGAGCTGACCAAGGGGCTGGAGTTCGACCTGGTCGTGCTGGTCGACCCCGACCGGTTCGGCACCGGCGTCGAGGGGGCGGTCGACCGGTACGTGGCGATGACCCGGGCGACGCACCGACTCGTCGTGCTGACCGGGTCCTGACCTGGCGATGAGTCCTGGCCGCCCCGACGGTCCACCCCTCGACATCTGCTCCCCTGGAGGCCCCGTGCCCAGCACCGTCCTGCCCATGCTGCTCACCGGCGACGTCGAACGTCTCGTCCGCTTCTACTCCGCGGTCGCCGGCGCGGTGGCCACCGAGCGCATGCCCGAGGAAGGCCCGGTCTTCTACCAGGGCCTCCGGATCGGCGGCTCCGACCTCGGCCTCGTGACGGAGGCCGAGCGGCTGACGTCGCCCGGGCGCGTGCTGCTCAGCATCGAGGTCCCCGACGTCGACGCCGCGCGGGCGCGCGTCGAGGAGCACGGTGGCCGGGTGGAGGGCCCGCCGACGGACATGCCCTGGGGGCAGCGGGTCGCCCACGTGGCGGACCCCGACGGCAACCTGGTCAACCTGACGACGACGCGCTGAGCGGCGTCAGGGCCGGTCGTCGTCCGGCACCCGCGTGAAAGTGGCCAGGGAGCCGTTCCGGGAGAACGCGGCCCAGAGGTTGAGCCCGACGATCCCGGCGACGAAGAGGCACCACACCACCAGGAACCAGGCCGGCCCGTCGCGCAGCGAGGTGAGCGCGAAGACGATCATCGCCGCGCCGATCAGCGCGGAGAGCACGGCGACGGGCTTGCTGGGCTTGTAGCGGAAGCTGCTCACGAGGGGTCCTCCCGGACGCGTGCCGAACGGCGGGTCCTGGCACTCCCCCTCCCACCTGCAGAGATGCTGGCAGCGACGCCCGGCCCCCGCACGGCGAGCCGCGCCCGGCGGCCGCGGTGGCCGGCAGGCCCTCGCCGACCGGATCCCGGGTGGCGGCCCTGACCGCTCACCGGCTGGAGACGGCGACGCGCACCCCCAGGGCCACGAGCACCGTGCCGGTGACCGCCTCGAGCCGCCGCCGCACGCGTGGCCGCCGGAACCAGCCCCCCGCCCGCGCGACGCCGGCGGCGAGGGCCAGGTAGAGCACCGTCTCGACGGCCACCTGCAGCGCGGCGAGCAGCAGGGTGGCGGTGAACGGCGATCGGCCGGCCGGCAGGAACTGGGGGTAGAAGGCGAGCAGGAAGACGGCGAGCTTGGGGTTGGCCAGCTGCACGACCAGCCCCTCGCCGAAGGCGGCCCACGGCCGACCGGCCGGCCGGACGGCCGCCTCCTCCGCTGCTCCCCCGCCGTGGCGCTCGCGCCACACGCCCAGCAGCGCCCGGCCGCCGAGGTACAGGAGCACCCCGGCACCGCCGATCCGGAGCACGAGGTAGCCGGCCTCGGAGGCGGCCACGAGCGCCGCGGCGCCGGCGCCGGCCAGCAGCGCCCAGACGAACAGCCCCGCCTCGATGCCGAGCACCGTCGGCACCGCGGCCCGCCGGCCGCGCAGCGCGGCCCGGCGCACGATCAGCGCCATCGCCGGACCCGGGCTGGCGGCGATCAGCAGCACGGCCGCCAGGAAGGCCGGCAGCCCGGTTCCGGCGGGGAGGTCCACGGCGGCGAGGGTGGCAGGCCCGCACGGTGACGTCGAGCGGGTTCAGCCGGCGCCGGCGGTCCGGTGCGCCAGGAAGGCAGCGACGCCGTCGAAGTAGCAGTTCAGCGCGAAGGCGAACTCGGGGCCGTAGTCGTCGTAGCCCTCGGGTGGCACCTCCTCGGCGCCGGGGTCACCGGGCGCGAACACCCCGGCGGCGACCGTCCGGCTCAGCGCGGGGAGGCGCACCGGGTCGACGAGCGCCGCGAGGGCGGCGCCGTAGGCCGCGCCGAAGGCCGCTGGGTCCTCGGCGTAGCCGGCGGCCAGGTCGATCGACAGCCGCGCCTGCCCGTGCACCACGGGCATGAGACCCATGACGACGAGCAGCTTCTCCTCCTCGGCGACCGGCACGTCCTCGAACGCGGCCAGCGCGCGGTCCAGCCAGGCGAGGTTGCGCGGGCCGGCCGGTGGCCCCTTGATCGGGATCTCCCGGTACCAGGGGTGCCGGCGCAGCATCCCGAGCACGCCGAACGCCCAGGCGGTCAGCCGCTCCCGCCAGTCCGCCCCCGGCAGCCGCTCGGGCGGATCCTCCAGCGCGGCGTCCGACATCAGCAGCAGCAGCTCGTCCTTGCTCGCCACGTACCGGTAGAGCGACATCGGCGCGCTGCCCAGCTCCCCCGCCACCCGCGCCATCGAGACGGCCGCCAGCCCCTCCGCGTCGGCGATCCGGATCGCCGCGGCGGTGATCGCCGCCAGGGTCAGCGACGGCGCCCGCCCGCGGCGGGGCGCCGGCCGCCGTCCCCAGAGCAGCGCCACGTCCGGTGGCAGCTCGGCGTCGGTGTCCACGACAGGTACTCCCGGGCTCTCGAGGTCTTGTGCGCTGCACAGCGTAGGCCATACGCTTTTTCGCGTATGCGGTACGCATACGCATTCCACTCCTGAGGAGGAGCCGTGATCGTCGAGGCGAGCGGCGTCTGCAAGACCTACGGCGAGCACCGGGTGCTCGACGGCATCGACCTCAGCGCCGCGGAGGGCGAGGTGCTGGCGCTGCTCGGACCCAACGGCGCCGGCAAGACGACGACGGTGCGGGTGCTGACCACCCTGACCCGGCCCGACAGCGGCAGCGTGCGGATCGCCGGCCACGACGTCGTCCGCGAGCCGGCGCGGGCCCGGGCGGTGTTCAGCCTGACCGGCCAGTCCGTCGCCGTCGACGATCGGCAGACCGGGCGGGAGAACCTCGTCATGGTCGGCCGGCTCGCCCACCTCGGACGCCGCGCCGCCCGGCAGCGGGCCGACGAGCTGCTGGACCGCTTCGAGCTGACCGACGCGGCCGGCCGGCGCGTGCAGACCTGGTCCGGGGGCATGCGCCGGCGGCTGGACCTCGCGATGAGCCTCGTCGGCACGCCGCGGGTGCTGTTCCTCGACGAGCCCACCACCGGTCTGGACCCGGCCAGCCGGGCGACGATGTGGACGGCGATCGCCGAGCTGGTCGACGCCGGCACGACCATCGTGCTCACCACCCAGTACCTGGAGGAGGCCGACCGGCTCGCCGACCGGATCGTGCTGGTCGACGGCGGCCGGGTGACCGCGACCGGCACCCCGGACGAGCTCAAGGCCCGCGTCGGCGGCGAGCGGCTGGTGCTGCAGCTCCCCGACGATGCGGCCGCCACGCGCGCGGCCGCGCTGCTGGCCGGTCGCGGCGGGGTCCCCGACCCGGCCCGGCGCACCGTGGCCGTTCCCTCCGACGGCACCGCGGCGACCCTGCACCGGCTGCTCGACGAGCTCCTCGCCGCCGGCGTCCCCGTCGACCGGGTCACCGCGGCCCGGCCCACCCTCGACGACGCCTTCCTCGCGCTGACCGGCGGCGGCCGCGCCGCAGCACCCCTCCCCTCCCCCGTCCCCGCCTGATGTCCGAGGAGCGCTCCGTGACCACGCCCGTGCACGGCGGACTGCGTGCCGCCGCCTCCGACCAGCTCACGATGATCGGCCGCAGCGTGCGGCTCACCCGCCGCGACGCCGAGACCCTCGTGATGTCGATCGTGCTGCCGCTGATGCTGATGGCGCTGTTCGTCTACGTCTTCGGCGGCGCCATCAGCACCCGGCGCGACTACGTCGACTACGTCGTCCCCGGCATCGTGCTGCTGTGCGCCGGCTACGGCGCGGCGTCCACCGCGATGGCGGTCGCCTCCGACATGACCGGCGGGATGGTCGAGCGGCTGCGGTCGATGCCCGTGGCCGCCTCGGCCGTCCTCACCGGGCACGTGGTGGCCAGCGTCGCCCGCAACGCCCTCTCGACGGCGGTCGTGGTGGCCGCCGCGGTCGCGATGGGCTTCCGGCCGGACGCCGGCCTGCTCGAGTGGACGGCGGTCGGTGGCCTGCTGCTGCTCTACGTGCTGGCGCTGAGCTGGATCGCGGCCTTCCTCGGGGTGCTCGCCCGCAGCGTCGAGTCGGCCAGCGCGCTGTCGTTCCTCATGCTCTTCCTCCCCTACCTGAGCAGCGCCTTCGTGCCGACCGAGACCCTGCCCTCCGCGCTGCGGGCGGTGGCCGACCACCAGCCGATCACGCCGGTCATCGAGACGGTGCGCGGCCTGCTGACCGGCACGCCCGTCGGATCCTCGGGCTGGGTGGCGCTGCTCTGGTGCACCGGATTGCTGGCCGTCGGTGCCGGCGCCGCCTCCTGGGCATTCCGGCGGCGGGCGGCCTGACCGTCGCTGCTCCTCCCCCGACGCGTCGTGCCCAGCGGAGCGAGAGTTGGCGTGCTGTTAGGGATAACGGTCGAACGTCCAGGAGGCTGCCAGGAAGCTTTGCGAGGCTGGGGCACCGACCGCCGGACCGAGGAGGACGACGCGCGTGGCCGACGCCCTCGGCCGGTTCTGGGCGCGGGTGACCACGCCGGTGCCGGACCTGCCGCTCCCCGTCCTGCTGCTGACGGCGCTCGCCGCGCTGGCCGTCGTCCTCTCCCCCGCGCTGTGGCGCCCGGCGCGCAGCGTCGTGACCATCGCCCACGAGGGGGCGCACGGCCTGGTGGCGCTGGCGGCCGGGCGGCGGCTGGCCGGCATCCGGCTGCACTCGGACACCTCGGGGCTCACCGTCTCCGCCGGCCGGCCGACCGGCCTCGGCATGGTGCTGACCTGCGCGGCCGGCTATCCCGGGCCGGCGCTGTTCGGCCTGGGCGCCGCGGCGCTGTTCGCCGCCGGGCACGCCGTCGGCCTGCTGTGGGCGCTGCTCGGGCTGCTCGCGCTGCTGCTCGTGCAGATCCGCAACTGGTACGGGCTGTGGTCGGTGCTGGTCACCGGCGTCGCGGTGTTCGCCGCGACGCGGTGGCTGCCGCCGGAGGGGCAGGCGGTGGTCGCCGCGACCCTCACCTGGTTCCTGCTGCTGGCCGCGCCGAAGACGGTGCTCGAGCTGCAGCGCTCGCGGCGCCGGCGGGCCGCGCCGGACTCCGACGCCGACCAGCTGGCCCGGCTCACCCGGTTGCCCGGCACGCTGTGGGTCGGCGTCTTCCTCGCCGTCGACCTCGGCGCGCTGGCCCTCGGCGGCTGGTGGCTGCTCTCCTGAGTCAGCGGCTCCGCCGCCGCGGCGCCGCACCGGCCGGCTGGTACACCGGCTCCACCTCGCGCGGCGGCGGGATGTCGACCACGAGGTCGTCGAGGTCGACGGTCACCCGGCGGCCGTGGTGGTGGATGTCCAGCGGCTCGCCCTCGACCAGCCGGTAGGTGGCCCGCTCCGGCTCGACGACGACCTCCAGGCAGCGGCCCTGGTAGGCCACCCGGAACCGCAGGCGGGTGATCCGCCGCGGTAGCCGGGGCGCGAACAGCAGCCGGCCGTCGTGGTCGCGCATGCCGCCGAACCCGGCGACCGCGACCGTCCAGCCGCCGGCCAGCGAGGCGATGTGCAGCCCGTGGCCGGAGTTGCCGTGCAGGTTCTGCAGGTCGGTGAGCGTGGCCTCGCCCCAGTAGTCGTAGGCGAGGTCCAGGTGCCCGGTCTCGGCGGCCACCACGGCCTGCTGGGCCGCCGACAGCGAGGAGTCGCGCACCGTGCGGGCCTCGTAGTAGGCGAAGTCGGCGACCTTCTCCTCCTGGGTGAAGGCGTCGCCGCGCAGGTGCAGCGCCATGACCAGGTCGGCCTGCTTGATCACCTGCCGCCGGTAGATCTCGAAGTAGGGGTAGTGCAGCAGCAGCGGGTACTTCTCCGGCGGGGTGCCGGCGAAGTCCCACTCCTCGTGGTGGGTGAACGCGTCGGACTGCATGTGCACGCCGAGCCGGGCGTCCCACGGCACGCGCATGCGCCGCGCCGCCTCCCGCCAGCCGGCCACCTCGTGCTCGCCGACCTCCAGCCGCCCGGCGACGTCGGGCTGCCGCTCGACGGCGTTGGCCGCCTCGCGCAGGTTCCGCTGCGCCATGAGGTTCGTGTAGACGTTGTTGTCGACCACGGCCGTGTACTCGTCTGGGCCGGTCACCCCGTCGATGCGGAAGCCGTCCTCGGCGTCGAAGTGCCCGAGCGAGGCCCACAGCCGGGCGGTCTCGATGAGCAGCTCGGCGCCGTAGTCGCGGTCGAACTCCTCGTCCAGCGTGGCGTGCCAGTACCGGACGACGGCGTCGGCGATGTCGGCGTTGATGTGGAAGGCCGCGGTGCCGGCCGGCCAGTAGCCCGACGTCTCCTCGCCGCGGATGGTGCGCCACGGGAAGGCCGCGCCGCGCCGGCCGAGCTCGGCGGCGCGGGCCCGGGCCAGGTCGAGGGTGGAGTGCCGCCAGCGCAGCGCGTCGCGCGCGGCGTGCGGTGCGATGTAGGTGAGCACCGGCAGCACGTAGGTCTCGGTGTCCCAGAAGGTGTGCCCGTCGTAGCCGGGGCCGGTCAGACCCTTGGCCGGGATCGGCTGCCGCTCGGCGCGCAGCCCGGCCTGGAGCAGGTGGAAGACGCCGACCCGCACCGCCTGCTGCAGCTCGTCGTCGCCCTCGATCTCGACGTCGGCCTGCGCCCAGTGCTCGTCGAGCACCTCCTTCTGCTCGCGCAGCAGCCGCTCGAACCCGGCCAGCTTCGCGGTGGCCAGCGCGCCCTCCACCTGGTCGCGCAGCGCGGCGGCCGAGCGCCGGGACGACCAGCCGTAGGACAGGTACTTCACCAGCGTGACCTTCTGCCCCTGGGGCAGCCGCGCGGCCAGGGTGAAGCGGGCGAGGTCCTCCCCGGCCTCGATGTCCTCGGTGGCGGAGTCCGGCACCTCGACGACGTGGTCCATGCCGGCGGCCATCCGCAGCTTGCTGCGCTTGGTGCGGTGCACCAGCACCGCCCGCTGCCCGCGGCCGACGGCCAGCTCGTTGGCCAGCGGCCGGCGCAGCGCGGCCGCGGCGCGCGGGTCGTCGCTCTCGCTGCCGCTGTCGACCGGCTCGTTGGCCAGCAGGTCCGACTGCAGCGCGATGTAGAGGTCGCCGCGGCCGTCCTCGCACTCCACCGTGTACTCGATGGCCGCGATCGACCGGCGGCGCAGCGAGACCAGCCGGGTGCTGGTCACCTTCACCGTCCGCCCGTTGGGCGAGCGCCACTCGGTGAGCCGGCGCAGCACGCCGCGGCGCAGGTCCAGGGTGCGGCGGTGCTCGACGATCTCGCCGTAGTCGAGGTCCAGCGGGGTGTCGCCGACCAGCAGCCGGATCAGCTTGCCGTCGGTGACGTTGACGACGGTCTGCCCCTGCTCCGGGAAGCCGTAGCCGGCCTCGGCGTAGGGCAGCGGCCGCTCCTCGAAGAAGCCGTTGAGGTACGTGCCGGGGACGACGACCGGCTCGCCCTCCTCGAACGAACCCCGCATGCCGATATGCCCGTTGGCCAGCGCGAACACCGACTCGTGGGTGCCCAGCGACGCGTGGTCCAGGCCGATCTCGGTCAGCGCCCACGGCTCGATGGGGAAGGTGGCCCGGCCCTCGGTCATCGCCGGTCCTCCAGCAGCTGGTCCAGGTCGGTGACGACGACGTCGGCCCCGGCGTCGCGCAGCTCGTCGGCCTGGCCGACGCGGTCCACCCCCACCACGTAGCCGAACTCGCCGGCCCGTCCGGCGGCGACGCCGGCGATCGCGTCCTCGAACACCACGGCCTCGGCCGGGGAGACCCCGAGCGCCTCGGCGCCGGCGAGGAAGGTGTCGGGGGCCGGCTTGCCGCGCAGCCCCCGCTCGGCGGTCACCAGGCCGTCGATGCGGGTGTCGATGAGGTCGGCGAAGCCGCCGGCGGCGATCACCTGCCCGCCGTTGGCCGACGCGGTGACCACGGCGGTGGCCAGCCCGGCGTCGCGCACCGCGCGCAGGTACCGCATCGAGCCGGGATAGACCTCGACGCCGTGCTCGGCGAGCTCGGTCAGCACCAGCTCGTTCTTGCGCAGCGCGATCGCGGAGACGGTCGCCGCGCCGGGCACGTCGCCGGGGCCGCCCTCGGGCAGGGTGATCCCGCGGCTGGCCAGGAAGCCGCGGACGCCGTCGGCACGGGGGCGGCCGTCGACGTAGCGGTTGTAGTCCTCCTGCGTGAACTCCGGCGCCTGCGGATCGTGGGCGCGGAGGAACTCGTCGAAGGTGCGCTTCCAGGCGGCCATGTGCACCGTGGCGGTGCGGGTCAGGACGCCGTCGAGGTCGAAGAGGCAGGCACGGATGCCGTGCGGGAGCCCGAGCACGGCCCGACGCTACCGGCGGCCGGGCCCGCGCGTCGGACGGGAGAGCGTGGACTCCCCCACGCTCCTAGTCTCGGCGCGGGACGGCGGACGCCGTTCCGCGTGCCGACCGAGGAGAGGACCCCCATGGCCGACCGGCCCACCCCGCCCGACCCGTACGGCTTCCTGCCCCAGGTGCCGAGCTTCCAGGTGACCAGCACCGAGGTCGCCGACGGGCAGCCGCTGGACCGGCCGCACGTCAGCGGTGTCATGGGCGCCGGCGGCGAGGACCGGTCCCCGCAGCTGTCGTGGTCGGGCGCCCCGGAGGGCACGCGCAGCTACGCGGTCACCGTCTACGACCCCGACGCCCCGACGGCCAGCGGCTTCTGGCACTGGGCGGTGTGCAACATCCCCGCCTCGGTGACCGAGCTGCCCAGCGGCGCCGGCGACCAGGGTGGCGCGGGCCTGCCCGAGGGCGCGGTGCAGCTGCGCAACGACGCGGGCTTCGCCGGCTACGTCGGTGCCGCGCCGCCGTCCGGGCACGGACCGCACCGGTACTTCGTCGTCGTCCACGCGGTGGACACCGAGGACCTCGGCGTCCCCGCCGACGCGACCCCGGCCGTGCTCGGCTTCAACCTGTTCAGCCACACCCTCGGGCGCGCCACGCTGGTGGCGACCTACGAGGAGGCCTGAGCTCCCCGGCCGCCCGGCGGCTCCCCCACCGGGGACGCCGGGCGGTCGGCCACCCCCGTGGTGGCCAGCCACGCGAAGCCGACCCGCTCGTAGAACCGCGCGACGTCGTCGTCGCCGGCGGTGAGGAAGACCAGGTCCGCGGTCTCGCGCGCGTGCGCGGCCAGCGCGGAGGTCAGCCCGGCGCCCAGGCCGCGGCCGCGCAGCCGGGGCAGCGTGGCGACCCCGGCGATCTCGGTGACCTCGGTGCCGTCGAGGTCGACCGGTTGGTGCGAGCCGACGGCCACCGGCTCGCCGTCCTCGACGGCGACCATCATCACCGTGCGGCCGGTGGCGATCCGCTCGCGCAGCACCTCGGTGCGCGGCGGGGCCGGCAGGTCCTCGTCCGGGCCGTCGACGTCGGCGGCGCCCCCGGGGTTGCTGAAGGCGATCTCGGTGAGCTGCAGGTAGTGCGCCAGCTGCGGGTCGTCGGCGCCGACGATGTAGAGCCGGACGCCGGCCGGCAGCAGCAGCTCGACCGGGTCGGCGGCGACCAGCAGCGGCATGTCCTCGACGGTCAGCCCGGCCTCGCGGGCCGCGCCGGCGGTCTCGGTGGACCGCTCGCAGATCCACTCCAGCGCCACCGGCAGGCCGTGCTGCTCCTGCAGCGCCGCGGCCGCGCGGACGTCGTCCGCGGTCACCGGTCCGGCACCCGGCGCCGGCCGGGCCGGGAACGGCCAGGTCGGCGGGGTCAGCGGGACGGCGAGCGCGCCCACCCGCTCGACCGGCCCGTCCGGGAGCGGCGCGGCTGCGTGGTACTGCTCGATCCGGTCGAGCAGCCCGCGGGTGGAGGGCACAGGGGAACCCTAGACGCGTCGGCGCGCACCGGCGGGAACGGACGCCGGATGGCCGCCGGCTCCCACCCGGCCGGGTGAGGCCGCGGGGGCGGACGGCACGATGGGGCCCGTGACGGCCGGGACGCGCACCTCCATCTCCCCCTACGCGGTGTTCGACCGCGCGTCCTGGCGCGCCCTCGCGGCCGGCCAGCAGCTGCCCCTCGACGAGGCCGAGCTGGCCGCGCTGAAGTCCCTCGGGGACCGCATCGACCTCGACGAGGTCGCCACCGTCTACCTGCCGCTGGCCGGGCTGCTCGACCTGCACGTGCAGGCCAGCCGGGGGCTGTGGGCCGAGCGCAGCCGGTTCCTGGGCGACAGCACGGCCAAGGTGCCGTACGTGATCGCCGTGGCCGGCAGCGTGGCGGTCGGCAAGAGCACCACCGCCCGGCTGCTGCAGACGCTGCTGGCCGCCGGGCCCGGCTCCCCCCGCGTCGACCTGGTCACCACCGACGGCTTCCTGTTCCCCAACGAGGTGCTCGAGGCGCGCGGGCTGCTGGGCCGCAAGGGCTTTCCCGAGAGCTACGACCGGCGGGCGCTGATCCGCTTCCTCGCCGACGTGAAGTCCGGCCGCGGCGAGGTGAGCGCGCCGATGTACTCCCACCAGTCCTACGACATCGTGCCGGGCTCGGTGCAGGTGGTGGACCGGCCCGACATCCTCGTGCTCGAGGGGCTCAACGTGCTGCAGGCCGGCCGGCGCAGCGACGGCCGCGCGCCGGAGGTCTTCCTCTCCGACTTCTTCGACTTCTCCGTCTACGTCGACGCCGCCGAGGCCGACATCCAGCAGTGGTACGTCGAGCGGTTCCTCGCGCTGCGGCGGACGGCGTTCGCCGACTCCAGCGCCTACTTCCACCGCTTCGCCGGGCTCAGCGACGACGAGGCGCGCGCGACCGCGCTCGACATCTGGCGCGGGGTCAACGGGCCGAACCTGCGCAGCAACATCGCGCCCACCCGGTCGCGCGCGCGGGCGGTGCTGCAGAAGTCCGCCGACCACTCGGTGCGCCGGGTCCTCCTCCGCAAGATCTGACGCCCGCCCGGCGTGTGCGCCCGGACCGCCGGATCGGGCCCGGGACGCCGCGCCGGCGCATCCGCCTCCCGGCGGGGCTCGCGTGACGGGGCGGTCCCCCACGCCCGCGCATGGTGCGCCGCGGAGGGCGTGGCACACCATGGCAGGTCCTGACGACCCGTTCGGGTGACGTGGGCGAGAACGGTCCCTGACACGGCGCCGTGACCGGGAGCACACTCGTGCTGTCCGAGTGATCGGGCGCTCACACCACGTATCCGCGGCCTTCCCCGCCGACGATCGGGAGTCCTCCGATGTGCCAGCACGCCACCCCCTGCCCCGACGCCTCCAGCGACGTACGCGACCTCGCCGTCGTCGTGAGCAGCCACCCCGAGCAGGGCTGGAGCCTGCTCTGCAACGGCGTCGTCCTCTTCGACGACGACGGCGAGCTGCTCCCCGACGGCCGGGCCGTCGCCCACCACCGCGACTGGCGCACCCCGGCGCTCGCCGGGCGCTGACCGCGCGGGGCACCATGCCGGGGTGCCCACCCACGTCGCTCTGCTTCGCGGCATCAACGTCGGCCGCACCAACCGGATCTCCATGGCCGACCTGACCGCCGTCGTCACCGGCCTCGGCCACACCGACGTGGCCACGTACCTGCAGAGCGGCAACGTCGTCCTCACCGCCGCCGGGTCGCCGACGACGACGGAGCTGGCCGACCGGATCACCGCGGCGATCGCCGCCGACCTCGGGCTCACCGTGCCGGTCGTCGTCCTGACCCGCGCCGAGGTGGCCGCGGTGGTGGCCGGCAACCCGTTCCCCGAGCAGGACGACCCCAAGCGGCTGCACGTCGCGGCGCGCGGCGAGCCGTATCCGCCGGAGATGGTCGACGAGCTGACCGCGGCCCTGGCCGCCGCCCGGGCCGCCGGCAGCGCCGAGGACGCCCGCATCGAGGGCCGCGTGCTGTGGCTGCACACCCCCGAGGGCTTCCTCGCCTCGAAGCTCGCCGAGCGCCTGGCCCGCCCCCGCTACGGCGCGACCACCCGCAACTGGCGGACGGTCACCGCGCTGGCGCGGATGGTGGGCTGACCGGTCAGGCGCCGACGGCGTCGGCCGCCGTCCCGAGGTCGTCGGGGGCACCCTCGGACCGGCCGGGCACCCGGCCGACCGGCGCGGTCGCCGGAGCCGGCTCGGCGAACGCCTCCGGCGGCGGGCACGAGCAGACCAGGTTGCGGTCGCCGTGCGCCTGGTCGATCCGCCGCACCGGGCTGAGGTACCCGCGGGTGGCCAGCCGCGGCACGGGGAACACCGCCGCCGACCGCGGATAGGGCCGGCCCCACTCCCCCGCCACCATGCCCAGCGTGTGCGGCGCGTTGCGCAGCGGGTTGTCGGTGCGGTCGTACTCGCCCGAGGCCACCTTCTCGATCTCGGCCCGGATGCACACCATCGCCTCGACGAACCGGTCGAGCTCGCCCTTGTCCTCGCTCTCGGTCGGCTCGACCATCAGCGTGCCGGCCACCGGGAAGCTCATCGTCGGGGCGTGGAAGCCGAAGTCGACCAGCCGCTTGGCGATGTCGTCGTTGGTGATGCCGGTGGCCTTGGTCAGCGGCCGGATGTCGAGGATGCACTCGTGCGCGACCAGCCCGTCGCGGCCGGTGTAGAGCACCGGGAAGTGCTCGCGCAGCCGGGCGGCGAGGTAGTTGGCGCCGAGGATCGCGTGCTCGGTGGCCCGGCGCAGCCCGTCGGGCCCCATGAGCCGCAGGTAGGCCCACGAGATCGGCAGGATGCCCGCCGACCCCCACGGCGCCGCGGAGACCGTCGGCCCGTCACCGCCGGTGTCGGCCAGCGGGTGGCCCGGGAGGAACGGCACCAGGTGCTCCCGGACGCCGATCGGCCCCACGCCGGGACCGCCGCCGCCGTGCGGGATGCAGAAGGTCTTGTGCAGGTTCAGGTGGCTGACGTCGGAGCCGAACCGGCCCGGGCGGGCCAGGCCCACCATGGCGTTGAGGTTGGCGCCGTCGACGTACACCTGGCCGCCGGCGTCGTGCACCGCGGCGCAGATCTCCTGGACCTCGGTCTCGAACACCCCGTGCGTCGACGGATAGGTGATCATGATCGCCGCGAGCCGGTCGGCGTGCTGGTCGACCTTGGCCCGCAGGTCGGGGACGTCGACGTTGCCGGCTTCGTCGCAGGCGACGACGACCACGCGCATGCCGGCCATCACCGCGCTGGCGGCGTTGGTGCCGTGCGCCGAGCTCGGGATCAGGCAGACGTCGCGGTGGCTCTCCCCGCGCGAGGCGTGGTAGCCGCGGATCGCCAGCAGCCCGGCGAACTCCCCCTGCGAGCCGGCGTTGGGCTGCACGCTCACCGCGGCGTACCCGGTGATCTCCGCCAGGTCGGTGCACAGCTCGTCGATCAGCTGCCGGTAGCCGCGGGCCTGCTCCGCCGGGGCGAAGGGGTGCAGCCCGGCGAACTCCGGCCAGGTGATCGCGGCCATCTCTACCGCGGAGTTGAGCTTCATCGTGCACGAGCCCAGCGGGATCATCGTGCGGTCCAGCGCGAGGTCCTTGTCCGACAGCGCGCGCAGGTAGCGCAGCAGCGCCGTCTCCGACCGGTGGGCGGAGAAGACCGGGTGGGTGAGGTACGGCGTCCGCCGGCGCAGGTCCCCGGGCAGGGCGTCCGGTCCGTCGTCGTCGAGGACGGCGCGGTCGGCCGCCACGCCGAACGCCTCGGCGACCGCCGCGATGGTGTCCACCGTCGTCGTCTCGTCGCAGGCGACCGCCACGGTGTCGGCGTCGACCAGCCGCAGGTTGATCCGGCGCTGCGCGGCCGCGGCGACCACGTCGGCCGCCCGGCCGGGCACGGCCACGGTGAGGGTGTCGAAGAACGAGTCGTGCACCAGCCGCAGGCCACCGGCGCGCAGCCAGCCGGCCAGCGCCAGGGCGGTGCGGTGCACGCGGGCGGCGATCGCGGCCAGCCCCTCGGGCCCGTGGTAGACCGCGTACGCGCCGGCCATCACGGCCAGCAGCACCTGCGCGGTGCAGATGTTGGAGGTGGCCTTCTCCCGGCGGATGTGCTGCTCGCGGGTCTGCAGCGCCAGCCGGTAGGCGACGTCGCCGTCGGCGTCCACCGACACCCCGACCAGGCGACCGGGCAGCTGGCGGGCCAGCCCTTCGCGCACCGACAGGTAGCCGGCGTGCGGGCCGCCGTAGCCCAGCGGGACGCCGAACCGCTGGGTGCTGCCGCAGGCGACGTCGGCGCCCCACTCCCCCGGAGCCTCGAGCAGCGTGAGCGCCAGCAGGTCGGCGGCGACGACGACCGCGGCACCGGCCTCGTGCGCCGCGGCGGCCAGCGCCCGGTGGTCGCGGACCGCGCCGCTGGCGCCCGGGAAGGACAGCAGCACGCCGAACGCGCCGGCCTCGGGCAGGTCGGCCGGCCAGCCGGCGGAGAGGTCGGCGACGTGCAGCCCGATGCCCAGCGGCTCGGCGCGGGTGCGCAGCACGGCCAGGGTCTGCGGCAGCGTGTCCGCGTCGACGACGAACACCGCTCCGTCCCTGGCGCCACGCCCGCCGCCGACGCCGCCGGCGCGGCGGACCAGCGTCATCGCCTCGGCCGCGGCGGTGGCCTCGTCGAGCATGGACGCGCCGGCGACCGGCAGGCCGGTGAGGTCGGCGACCATCGTCTGGAAGTTCAGCAGCGCCTCGAGCCGGCCCTGGCTGATCTCGGGCTGGTAGGGCGTGTAGGCCGTGTACCAGGCGGGGTTCTCCAGGATGGTCCGCTGGATGACCGCCGGGGTCACGGTGCCGGAGTAGCCCAGCCCGATCATCGAGGTGAAGACCTCGTTGGCCCTCGCCCGTTCGCGCAGCTGGGCGAGCACCCCGGCCTCGTCCGCCGGGGGCGCCAGGTCCAGCGGCCGGCGGTCGCGGACGGCCTCGGGCACGCAGGCGTCGACCAGTGACTGCAGCGAGTCGAAGCCGACGGCCGCGAGCATCTGCTCGGTCTCGGCGGCCCGCGGGCCGATGTGCCGGCCGGCGAAGGACCCCGCGGGGTCCAGATCGGTCAGGGAGGGCAGCGACCCGGTCAACGGTGCGCGGTCGGTCACTGAAGGCACGCTACCAGCGGCGCGGGACCCGCTCCCCTCGTCGCCGTCCTGGCGCCGGCGGCCGTCCGTGGCCACAGTTGTTGGGGATAACGGTCGTACGTGGCGGAGGGGACCGCCGGGAACGCGACGAGGGGCGTCCCGCGGCAGCGGGACGCCCCTCGTCGGGAGCGGGGTGGTTCAGGCGGTGGCGGCCCGGCGCCGGCGGCGCATGGAGAGCTCGTCGTCGGCGGCGTTGACCGGGGCGCCGTCGATCCGCTCGGCCGGGAGCTCGGCGAGCTCACCGGAGAGCTCGCGGAGCGCGCCGGAGACGGCGATGCCGAAGACGCCCTGACCGCCGGCGAGCAGGTCGACGACCTCCTCGGCCGAGGTGCACTCGTAGACCGTGGCGCCGTCGGAGAAGAGCGTGACGTTGGCGAGGTCCTTGATGCCGCGGTTGCGCAGGTGGTCGACGGCCTTGCGGATGTTCTGGAGGGAGACGCCGGTGTCCAGCAGCCGCTTGACGACCTTGAGCACCAGGATGTCGCGGAAGGAGTAGAGCCGCTGGGTGCCCGAGCCGGTGGCGCTGCGCACCGAGGGGGCGACCAGGCCGGTGCGGGCCCAGTAGTCCAGCTGGCGGTAGGTGATCCCGGCAGCAGCACACGCCGTCGGGCCGCGGTACCCCACGAGGTCGGTGTCGACCTCGTCGTACGACGGCGCGCCGACGGCGGCGTCGCTGAAGAGCTGACCCTGGGAGCCGTTGCTCTGGTCGCTCACGTCAGCGTCCTCCTCCGTGTCCCGCCACGGTCGCAGCGGTGACCCCGGCTCTCCCCCAGGTCACCCCAGGGATTCCACCGGTGTTGTTCGCCGACCGTAAGCCGGGCCCTGGGGCCGGTCAACTGAGCGGGGCGGCGTGTCGCAGCACTCAACCCATCAGGAGGGTATCGGCATCACGATCCGGTCACTGGAGCCGGCCGGGACGGGTGGGACGACTGTGACTGCTGAGGTCACACGCGCCTCAGGCGCCTCCGCCGCCGGAACCGGAGCCGGCGCCGAAGTCCTCCGGGGAGATCTGGTCGAGGAACTCGCGGAACTTCTCGACCTCGTCCTCCTGCTCGTCGGGGATCTCGATCCCGACCTCGTCCAGCAGGGCCTCGGCGCCGAAGATCGGCGTGCCGGTGCGGACGGCCAGGGCGACGGCGTCCGACGGGCGCGCGCTGACCACGCGGTCGTCGCCGAAGTCGAGCTCGGCGATGTAGATGCCGTCGCGCATCTCGGTGATGTTGACCGCCTGCAGGGTCGCGCCGAGGGCGCTGATCACCTCGCGCAGGAGGTCGTGGGTCATCGGCCGCGCCGGGCGCACGCCCTGCTGCTCGAAGGCGATCGCCGCCGCCTCCACCGCGCCGATCCAGATCGGCAGGTACCGCTCCCCCTGCGTCTCCTTCAGCAGGAGGATCGGCTGGTTGCCGGGCAGCTCGACCCGGACGCCGACGACTCGCAGTTCGTGCACGGTGGTCTCCCTCGGCGGCGGTACGGGCGTGCGGTGCTCCTGTGCGGGCGGCGGCGCACCGGGTGGGCGCCTCCCGACGCCGACCACGGTACGCCCGCCCTAGGGACGCAGGAGGTCCCGGAGTCGCGCCTCCAGGAGCGCGCTGTGCAGCTGGGCGGACAGCCCCGCGAGCTCGCGCAGCTTCTCCGTGGCGCGGGTCCGCGCGTCCTCGGAACGGGCGCGCAGCACCGGCGCCACGAGCTGCTCGACCAGGCCGGCCTCCCGCTCGGCGCCGTTCTGGTAGACGCGCAGGTGGCGCGGCTCGATGCCGTGCCGGGCCAGGCCCGCCGCGGCCCGCGCGACCGCGAGGTCGGCGACGGGGTGCCGGCCGTCGGCGTCGGGGGTGAGCAGGCCGAACTGCACGCAGTCGGCCAGCTGGCCGTCCTCCAGGCCCGCGGCGCGGGCGAACTCCGCGGCGTCCATCGACCGGGGCCCCTCGTCCTCGGCGGGGTCCCCGGTGGCGTCCCCGGCCTCCCCCGCGGCGGCCGGGGGCGCCGGCTGCCCGGGGGCACCGGGCAGCGGCTCCCCCCGGTCGAGCGCGTCCAGGTGCTCCTTGATGACCCGCAGCGGCAGGTACTGGTCCCGCTGGGCGGACAGCACGTAGCGCAGCCGCGCGACGTCGGCCGACGAGAACTTCCGGTACCCCGACGGCGTGCGCTGCGGGTGCACCAGGTCCTCGGACTCGAGGTAGCGGATCTTGCTGATCGTCACGTCGGGGAAGTCGTCGCGGAGGACGGTCAGCACCTCGCCGATGGTCAGGCGGGGCGTGTGCTCGCCGGCGGCGTCGTCCCCCAACGCGCGGGCACGCGCGCTGGGCACCGCGGTCAGCGCGCTGCGGGCTCGCCCGTGCGGGGACCGGTGAGGTAGACCAGCCGGAACTTGCCGATCTGGACCTCGTCGCCCCCGGCCAGCGTCGCCACGTCGACCGGCTCGCGGTTGACGTAGGTGCCGTTGAGGCTGCCCACGTCGTGCACCGAGAAGCCGCCGCCCTCGCGGTGGAACTCCACGTGCCGGCGGCTGACGGTGACGTCGTCGAGGAAGATGTCGCTGTCGGGGTGCCGGCCGGCGGTGGTGACGTCCTGGTCGAGCAGGAACCGGCTGCCGGCGTTGGGGCCGCGCTTGACGACCAGCAGCGCCGAGCCCGCGGGCAGCGACTCCACCGCGCCGGCGTGGGCGTCGGCGGCACTGTCGGCGGTGACTTCGGCGACCTCGCCGGAGTCCTCCCCGCCGACCTTGGGGATCACGCTCGTGGACTCACCGATGCGCTCCGGCGCCAGGGCCGTGCCGCACTGCGCGCAGAAGCGACTGCCCTCGGGGTTGTTGTGTCCACAACGAGTGCAGTGCACGTCTGTCTCCTCTGGTGCAGGGGGCACCGCCGCGGTCCTGGGGAGGTCGCCGCGGGCGGCCGGCGGACGGCGGACCGGACAGTCCGTCGTGGGTCGGCCGCCGTGCGGGGCACGGCGGGCCGTTGGTCATGGAACCAGCGGTCGTCCCGAGGGTCAACCGGAGGTCCAGGGTGCGACGCGGGGGCCCGGAAGGCACCGGAGCGGCGCGCCCAGGGGCAGCATAGTGACCGCCCGACCGGCGCGATCGGGCCGCCGCGCGGTGCTGGGTCGTGTCCCTCGGCCCGACTCCGCGCGCCGGTCCGCGCCTCGCTCGTCCCTCGCGGCGATGCTCCCGCCGCAGTCGTCAGGCGGTGTCGACCAGGGCCTGGTACGCCGCCGCGTCCAGCAGCGCCGCGGTGGGGTCGCCGTCGTCCCCCGTCACCGCGATCTCCACGAGCCAGCCCGCGCCGTACGGGTCGGCGTTGATTGTCTCGGGGGCGTCGGCCAGGGCCTCGTTGACGGCGGTCACGACGCCGGCCACGGGGGCGTAGACGTCGGACACCGACTTGGTCGACTCCACCTCGCCGATGGGCGCGCCGGGCCCGACCTCCGTGCCCACCTCGGGCAGCTGCACGTAGACGATGTCGCCCAGCGCGTCCTGCGCGTGGTCGGTGATCCCTACCCGGACGACGGTCGCCGCGCCCTCGGTGCCCTGGACCAGGGCCCACTCGTGCTGGTCGGTGTAGCGGCGGTCGTCGGGTGTGGCCATGCGGCGGGGCTCCAGGGCTGGGGGCGGGGTGGGTGTCCGGCGGGGACGGGCTCAGTCGTCGCCGGTCTCGGGCGCAGCGTATTGAGGCTCGTCCAGGGGCCGCAACGCGTCGACCAGCACCCGGTCGGACTGCGTGATCGTCACGCTGCCGCCCTGCCGGTTGACGTTGTCGACCACGCCGCCGGGGATGTCCATGGCGGTCTCGAGGTCCTGCGGGGAGCCGATGACGACGATCTCGTAGGGGCTGGTGATCGGCGTCCCGTCGATGCTGAGCGCGCCGGGCTCGCCGGTCACCGCCGAGGAGACCCCGATGCGCACGCCGTCGATCTGCATCGTCTCGGCACCGGCGCCGCGCAGCTCCTGGATGGCGTCGAGCAGGTCGGCGACCCGCACCTCCCCCTCCGGATCGCGGATGGTCATGCGCAGCCCGGGACCCTCGGCGGCCACGGTGCCGTTGAGGATGGCCAGCGCGTCGGCCCGGGCCTGGGCCTCGGCCAGCGCCGCCTCGGACTGGCTGTCGGAGTTGTTGAGGTCGCGCAGCGCCGAGCGCTGGTCGGCGATCTGGGCGCGCAGCCGGTCCTCCCGGGCGTTGAGCTCGTCGAGGATGCGGACGAGGTCCTCCTCGCGGGCGCCGGCGAGGTCGGCGGCGGTGTCGGTGGTGCGCACCTGGACGGCGAAGGCGAAGCCGAGCAGCAGCGTCAGGATGCCGATGAGGGCGGCGGCCAGCGGATCGCGGCGGCGCTTCCGACCGGCCGGCGCGGCCCCGGTGGCCCCGTCGCCGCGCTCGGCCTCCTCCGCCGGGGGCGCGTCCTCCGGCTCCGGCTCGGGCTCCGGCTCGGGCTCCGGCCCCGGCTCCGGCCCCGGCCCCGGCTCGGGAGTCGTCGCCGCGTCCTCCGGCGCCGGGACGGCGTCGTCGGCCGGGGGCTCGGTGCGCGGGTCGTCGCTCATGCGCGGAACAGGTGCCGGCGGATCGCGGCGGCGTTGCCGAAGATCCGGATGCCGAGGACGACGACGACGGCCGTGGACAGCTGTGCGCCCACCCCGAGCTGGTCGCCGAGGAAGACGATCAGCGCGGCGACCACGACGTTGGACACGAACGAGACGACGAAGACCTTCGCGTCGAAGATCCGGTCCAGGTGCGCCCGGGCACCGCCGAAGACCGCGTCGAGGGCGGCGACCACGGCGATCGGCAGGTAGGGCTGCAGCCACAGCGGCACCGTGGGGTCGAAGACCAGGCCGAGGACCACGCCGATCGCCAGGCCGAGCACGGGGATCACGGGGTGCCCCCGTCCGCCGGCGCGCCCGAGCCGGGCAGGGCGTCGGAAGGCCCGGTGCCCGGCGGTGGGACCTCCACGGGCTCGGCGGCGCCGGCCCCGGAGGGGTCGACGGACGTGGCGGATCGCAGCTCGGGGGTGCCCCCCGCGGGCAGGGACAGCTCGTCCTCCTGGGCGAAGTCGAAGCGCAGACCGAAGGACTCGGAGATGACCGCCAGCGCGCCGACCTCGGGGCTGGCGAGGAAGCGCGAGCGCAACGTGTCCGGGTCCCCGATCGCGCTGATCAGGTACGGGTTGGTGACCGGGCGGAAGTCCACGAGGACGGCCTGCCCGGCGAAGCGGATGGCGGTGGTGGGGCCCAGGCGCTGGCCGTTGATGCTGATCGCCTCGGCCCCGGCCGACCACAGCGCGTTGACCACCAGCTGCAGGTCGCCGTCGCGGACCATGCCGCGGGGGTCCTGCTCGGCGTCCCCGCCGCCGACCGGGTCGGCGTCGGCGTCGGGCTCGGCGTTGGCGAGGGTGACCAGCAGGCCGGGGCCGCGCACCGGGAGCGCGGCGCCGGCGAGCTCGGCCGCGGCGAGGTCGTCGAGGACCCGCTGCCCCTCGTCGGTGTTCGCCAGGGCCTCCTCGCGGGCGGCGGTGACGTCGGCGCGCAGCTGCTCGAGCTCGGCGGCGAGGGCATCGGTGGTGTCCTGCTCGGCGTCGATGTCGCCGACGAGCGCCGCGCGGATCTCCTGGCGGCCCTCCGAGCCGGCGGCTGCCTCGCCGTAGCTGACCGCGGCCAGCACCCCGGCGACCACCATGACCAGCGCGACCGCCAGCCGGGCGCGCGGACGGCGTGCCGCGGCGGCCGGGGCCTCGCCGCCGGCGGCCTCCCGCGCCCGGGCGGCGCGGGCGTACGCGGGGTCGAGGGTCTCGGCCAGCACCTGCTCCAGCAGCGAGGCACCGGCCGAGCGCAGCCCGCCTCGGGGGGCGCTCACGACGGCGTCCGGAGGGCTCCCGCGGCCCGCTCGGCGCGGACCAGCCCGAGCACCTGGACGACGTACAGCAGGCCGGCGACCACGTACAGCACGCCACCCCAGATGGTCAGCGCCCAGGCCACCGGCTGGGCGACGGCCACCAGCGGGCCGTCGCCGTCGGCGAGCAGCAGCAGCGGGAAGGCGTAGAGCAGGATGAAGGTGGCCGCCTTGCCCAGGTAGTGCACCTGCAGCGGCGGATAGCCGTACCGGCGCAGCACCAGCAGCATCACGCCGAGCACGACCTCGCGGCCGACGAGGACGGCCACCACCCACAGCGGCACGACGTCGCGCAGGACGAAGGCGATGAGGGTGGCCACGATGTAGAGCCGGTCGGCGGCCGGGTCGAGCAGCGCGCCGAGCCGGCTGGACTGGCCGAGCACCCGGGCGAGCTTGCCGTCGGCCCAGTCGGTGAAGCCCGAGACCATGAGCACGATGACGGCCCAGCCGTCGGCCTGGGGGCCGAGCAGCAGCCAGAGGAACAGCGGCACGCCGAGCAGCCGGAGCACCGAGAGCGCGTTGGGGAGGGTCCACACCCGGTCGGGCAGCTCGTTGCGGTCGACCGGGGTCGCGACGGTGGTGCCGGCGGTGCCCGCCGCCGGTGCCCGGGCAGCGGCCGGCTGCCCCTTCGACGACGTCACCGTTCCTCCACCCCGCACGTGCCGCGCTTCCGGTGCCGAGGCTAGTCGAAGGACCCCGTCCCTCTCACCGCTCGCAGGCTCGCGGCGAGCCTCCGGACGGGGCCGCCCGGAACGGAGGACGACCTCACCCCGTCCCCCCCGCCGCGCCCGCGGGCGAGCCGCGCGGGCAGGCGGGCGGCCCTCACACCGGCACCGCCAGGGACGCCGGCGCCGGCTCGTAGCCCAGCGGCCGCCGGGTGAACGCGCCGGTGCCGTGCGATACCGACCGCAGCGCCCCGGCGTAGGCGAGCAGCTCCACCTCGGGCACCTCGGCGTGCACCGTCGTCCGGTCGCGGTCGGGGTCGGCGTCGCTGCCGGTGACCCGCGCCCGGCGGGCGGACAGGTCGCTCATCACCGCGCCGACGTACTCCCCGGGCACGGTCACCTCGACCGCGCACCACGGCTCGAGCACCCGGGTGCCGGCGGCCGCGGCGACCTCGCGCAGGGCCAGCGCCCCGGCGGACTGGAAGGCCGCGTCGGAGGAGTCCACGGAGTGCGCCTTGCCGTCGACCAGCGTGACGTGCACGTCGACCAGCGGCCGGTCCCCGGTGACCCCGCGGGCGGCCTGGGCGCGCACGCCCTTCTCCACGCTGCCGTGGAACTGGCTGGGCACGGTGCCGCCGACGATCCGCTGCTCGAAGACGATCCCCGAGCCCGGCGGGCCGGGCTCGGCCTCGACCACGACCACGGCGTACTGGCCGTGCCCGCCGGACTGCTTGACCAGCCGCCCGGTGGCCCGCGCCGGCCCCGCGAGGGTCTCGACCATGGGCACCCGCACCGGCACCGTCTCCACCCCGACGCCGTGCCGGCTGCGCAGCCGGTCCAGCAGTACCTCGGCGTGCGCCTCGCCGACGCACCAGAGCAGCAGCTGCCCGGTGTCCGGCCGCCGCTCGAGCCGGACGGTGGGGTCCTCGGCGGCCAGCCGGGCCAGCGCGGTGGCCAGCCGGTCCTCGTCGGCGCGGGAGGCGGCCTCGACGGCCACCGGCAGCTGCGGGGTGGGCAGCTCCCACGGCGGCACCAGCCGCGGGTCGTCGGGCGAGGACAGGGTGTCGCCGGTCTCGGCGGAGGTGAGCCGGGCGATGGCGCAGATGTCGCCGGCCGGGCAGGCCGCGACCGGCCGCAGCGTCGGCCCCAGCGGAGAGGTGAGCGCGCCGATCCGCTCGTCGCTGTCGTGGTCGGGGTGGCCCCGGTCGGCCATGCCGTGCCCGGAGACGTGCACCGGGATGTCCGGCCGCAGCGTGCCGGAGAAGACGCGCACGAGGGAGACCCGGCCGACGTAGGGGTCGGTGGTCGTCTTGACGACCTCGGCGACCAGCGGGCCGTCGGGGTCGCAGGACAGCGCCGGCGCGGGGCGCCCGTCGGGCCGGGTGACCGGCGGGCAGCCGTGCTCCATGGGGCACGGGAAGGCCGAGACCAGCAGGTCGAGCAGCTCGGGAACGCCGATGCCCGTGAGCGGGGCGACGCACAGCACCGGGTGGAAGTGCCCGCGGGCCACCGCCGTCTCCAGGTCGGTCACCAGGTCGGCGACGTCGATCTCGTCGCCGGCCAGGTAGCGGTCCATGAGCGTCTCGTCCTCGCTCTCGCCGATCACCGCCTCGATGAGCTCGGCCCGCAGCCGGTCGGCCTCGGGCAGCTCGACGTGCGGTTCCAGCAGCGAGACCAGCCCGCGGACCGCGCCGTCGGGCCCCCGCTGCACCAGGTGCAACGGGAACACGCCCTCGCCGAGCATCGTCTGGCACAGCCGCACGGTGTCGTCGACGTCGGCCCGCGAGCGGTCCAGCTGGGTGAGCACGACGGCGCGCGGCATGCCGACCGCGGCGCACTCCTCCCACAGCGCCACGGTGGCCGCGTCCACGCCGTTCACCGCGGAGACGACGAACAGGGCGGCGTCGGCGGCGCGCAGGCCGGCCCGCAGCTCGCCCACGAAGTCCGGGCTGCCCGGGGTGTCGAGGAGGGTGATGCGGTGGTCGGCGTGCTCGATGGTCGCCACGCCCAGCCCGACCGAGCGCTGCTGGCGGATCTCGACGTCCTCGCTGTCGAGGCAGGTGGCGCCGTCCTCCACCCGGCCCGCGCGGGGCAGGGCGCCGGCGGCGACCAGCAGTGCCTCGGCGAGGGTGGTCTTGCCGGCGCCGGCGTGGCCGACGAGGGCGACGTTGCGCACCCGGTCCGCGGGGCGCGGGGCGGGAGCGGGGGCGGTGTCCCTGGCCATGGCGGGGCCTCAGCCGCAGACCGTCGGAGGCGCCGGGCGGAGGGGGGGGGGGGGGGGCGCCGGGGGGGCCCGCCCGGGGCGGGGGGGGGGGGGGGGGGGGGGGGGGGGGCCGCCGCCCCCCCCCCCCCCCCGGGGCGGGTTGCTGGGGATCAGGTCTCCGGTGCGGTCTTCCACGGTGGCCTCCGCGACGGTCCGGCTGGTGTGGTGTGCGTCACAGCCTGCCCCCGTCGCGCCGGGCCGATCAAGGTCTCTGGTCCCGGTCGGCCGCGGCCGTGTGGGCGAGCACCGCGTCGGCCAGCGGGCCGAGCACCGGCGGCGGCAGGGCGTGACCCATGCCCGGGACGCGGACCAGCCGGGCGCCGCCGATGACCTGGGCGAGGTGCGCGGCGTGCGGCGGCGGGTTGATCGGGTCCTCGGGCGCCTCGACCACGAGCGTGGGCACGCGCACCGCGGCCAGCTCCGCGCCGCGGTCGAGGCCCGACTGGTCGGCCAGCGCGTGCGCCACGGGGCTGCGCCACGACCCCTGGTGGTCGGCGAGCCGCCGCTCGAGGGCGCGGAACCAGTCGGGGTCGAAGGGCACGCCGTCGCCGTTGAGCAGCCGCCAGTGCGCCACCCGCCACTCCAGCTCGGCGGCCGCGTCGCGCTCCTCCCCCATCGTCGCCCACAGCTCGAGCAGCCGCGGATCGGGGCCGGGCAGCTCGGAGGCGCCGGTGGGGTCGGCCAGGCCGGACCCGAGCGCGGAGGTGGCGAACACCGTCGCGCTGCGCAGCCGCTCGGGGGCGTCGAGCAGGAGCAGCTGCACGAGGGTGCCGCCCATGGACATCCCGACGGCGTGCGCCCGGTCGATGCCCAGCGCGTCGAGGACGGCGACGGCGTCGGCGGCGAGGTCACGGACGGCGTAGGGCCGGCGGTCGAAGGCGGCGGTGGAGCGGCCGGTGTCGCGGTGGTCGTAGCGGATCACCCGGTGCGCGGTGGCCAGCCGGTCGACGAGCGCATCGGGCCAGCCCAGCCCGCCGGCGTTGGCGCCCATGACCAGCAGCAGCGGCGAGGCGGCCGGATGACCCCGCTCCTCGGCCCACAGCACGGTGTCGGGATCGACGCGCAGCAGGTGTTCCACCCCTGGAGTCGACCACCGCCCGCGGCCGGCCGACAACCGACTATCGGCGGCGCCGGCGCTCCATCTCCCGCAGCCCGCGGCGGTGCAGCGCCCAGCCGCCGGCGATCAGGAGGACGCCGAACACCAGGAACCCGATGTCCCAGGCCAGTGGGCCGCCGAGGTCGTCGCGGACGTGGTGCACGCCGAGCAGCTGGTGGTCGACGAGCCCCTCGACGACGTTGAAGATCCCCCAGCCGGCCAGCACCAGGCCGAGGTGGAAGCTCCAGCTGGGCGCGATCCGGCCCTGCCGCCAGGCGACGAGGGCGGTGATCGTGCCGGCGAAGGTGAGCACCCAGGTGGCGAGGTGGAACAGCCCGTCGGCGGTGGTGTTCAGCTCGAGACCCGCGACGGTGGTGGGGCTGCGGACCGCGCTGGCCATGTGGTGCCACTGCAGGATCTGGTGCAGCACGATGCCGTCGACGAACCCCCCGAAGCCGAGGCCGTAGAGCAGGCCGGTGGCCCGGCTGGGCAGCCGGGCCGGAGCCCGGGCGTCGGTCGACATGACGCGGGCCTACCCAGCGCGGCCGCGAGCGGCACCTGGCGGGCGCGGGGCATGCTCGGAGCGTGACCATCGAGGAGTACGCGGCCGGCCGCGACCAGCACAGCGACCGCGCGCACGCGGTGCCGCGGACGATCGCCGACGGCCCCGCGCCGTGGCTCGCGGCCTGCGGCACGCCGGTGGCCGTCGTCCAGGGCAGCTGGGCCGGGCGCCGCGGGCTGGGCTCGGCGCATCCGTGCCCCGAGTGCCGGGCGCGGACCGGCGGCTGATCAGGAGGGGACCATCTCCCACTCCCACACGGCGTCGGTCACGTTGGTGGCCTCGCCGGAGAACCGGTCGCCGTCCCAGGTGCCGGTGTAGGTCGAGTAGCACTCGTTGAAGCAGATCTGCAGCCGCTCGCCGTCGTACTCCCAGGTCTCGGCGCGGCCGGTGTCGTTCTCGTCCGGCTCGTAGGAGAACCCGCCGTCCGGGCCGAACTCGATGACGTACTCCTTGGGGTCGTCGCCCTCGATCTGGTAGCTCAGCGTCCACGACCCGGAGGTCAGGTCGCCGGCGGTGGGCGGCCGCGGGCCGGCGTCGGCGGCGGTGGCCGTCCCGTCGACCGTCGACGTGCAGCCGGCGAGCACGGCGGCGAGGACGGCGGCCGGCGCCAGCAGGCGGGCGCGGGCGGTCACGGGGCCACTGCCAGCAGGTGGCGGACGGCGAGGTCGCCGAGCGAGTCGAGGAAGGCGTCGTCGTCCAGGGGGGCCGGGGTGGCGAACGCCGGCCCGTAGGCGATCCGGATGATCGTCGCGGCGAACAGCGTGCCGAACAGCGCGTGCAGGGCGACCTCCGGATCGGGGTGGGTCACCTCGGCGGCCACGGGGCGCAGCGCCGCGGCGAACCGCTCGGCGAGGTCCTGGCCGTAGCGGGAACCGCGGCGTCGCACCTCCGGATGGGCCGCCGAGATCAGCACCACGGCCCGGAGGAAGGGCTGGTGGCGCAGCGAGATGCCGACCGCCTCGGCGACGACCGCGCGGACCAGCGCGGCCGGGGCGAGCCCCGACCAGCGGCCGGCCTCGTCGAGCCGCTGCTGCTCGGCGACCAGGCGTGCCACGCCGTGCTCGTAGACGGCGAGGAACAGGGCGTCCTTGCTCGTCGTCCGCGCGTAGATCGACGGCGGGGCCACGCCGGCCCGCTCGCAGACCGCGGCGATGGTGAACGCGTCGTAGCCGCCCTCCTCGAGGACGGCGACGCCGGCGTCGAGCACGCGCTGCCAGGTCTCGCGGCTGCGCCGCTGCTTGGGCGGCCGCACCTCCAGGTCGCCGGTCACCGGCTGCGCGTCCCCCATGACCCCGATCCTGCCGGTCCGCGGGCGCCGCTGGCACGCGTCTTGACAGGAACGTGACGCGCACTACAGTCTGCGCTGTCTGTAGTGCTGACTACAGTTCTGCGACCAGGTCGAGGAGCCCCGTGTCCACTCCCCCCTCCCCCGCCCCCCGCGGCCGCGTCGCCGTGCTCGGCGCCGGCCCGGCCGGGATGGCCGCCGCGCTGGGCGCGCTGAAGGCCGGCCACGACGTCGTCGTCTACGAGCGCTACCGCGAGGCCCGGCCGGCCGGCAACATCCTCAACCTGTGGCCGCCGCCGCTGAAGGCGCTGCGCTCGCTCGGCGTCGACACCGAGGACCTCGGCGCGCCCACCGACTCGGAGTTCCGCAACGTCCGCGGCGGGGTGCGGGTGCGGGTCAAGCTCGACGAGGACGTCAAGCGCGAGTACGGCGGCGGGTTCATCGGCCTGCTGCGGCCCGAGCTCTACGAGCGGATGCTCGCGGCGATCCCGGAGGGCGTGATCCGCTTCGGCACCCAGGTGCAGCGCATCGACCAGGACGACCCGGCGGTGACCCTGACCTTCGCCGACGGCAGCACCGCCGAGCACGACGTGCTGGTCGGCGCCGACGGGATCGACTCGCTGGTGCGGCGCACGCTGTGGGGCGACGCGCCCAAGCGGGAGCACCGGCTGCACATCTTCGGCGGGTTCACCTTCGCCGAGGTGGCCGGCACCGAGCCCAACCGGTGCGTCCTCACGCACAGCGCGACGGTGCAGGGCAGCTGGACCTCGATCCGGAACAAGGGCCGCGACGGCCACCAGTGGTGGGTGCTCACCGCCACCGACCCCGACGCGCCCGCGCCGGCCGACCTCAAGGCAGCGGCGGCCGGGCTCGCCGCGGGCTTCCCCGCTCCGCTGCCGGGGCTGATCGCCGCCACCGAGCCGGGCGACGTGCAGCGCTGGGTGCTCCGCGACCGGCCGGCGCTCACGCAGTGGTCCAAGGGGCGGGCCACCCTCGTCGGCGACGCCGCCCACCCGACCTCGCCCTACGCGGCCTACGGCGCCGGCATGTCGATCGAGGACGGCTACTTCCTCGGCCGGGCGCTGCGCGGTGTCGACCTCACCGACCCGGCCGCCGTCTCGCGGGCGCTGCAGGCCTACGAGGACCCGCGCAAGCCGCACACCGCCCGCCAGGTGCAGCAGGCCTACCTGCTCGGGAAGGTGTTCCACCACGCGCCGGCGCCGCTGCGCCCGATCCGCGACTTCCTGTTCGACCACACGCCGTTCCTGCAGAAGGTGGCCGGCGACTCCAACCCGCGCGAGATCACCAAGCAGCTCGCCCTCATGGAGGACTAGTCGTGCTCGTCGTCCTCTCCGCCGCCAGCGCTGCCCCCGGCCGCCGCGAGGAACTGCTCGCGGCGGCCCGGGCGGTGGCCGCGGCCACCCGCGGCGACGCCGGCTGCGTGGCCTACTCCTTCGCCGTCGACGTCGAGCACCCCGACCGGGTGCTCGGCGTGGAGGTCTGGGCCGACCGTGCGGCGCTCGACGCGCACATGGAGCACGACCACACCCGGGAGTTCCTCGCCCGGGTGCCCGGGCTGGTGGCCGGGGAGCCGGAGATGGCGTTCCACACCACCGTCGACGCCCCGGCCTGAGCCTCACCCTCCGGCCCGTCGCGTCAGCGCCGGCCTCCCGCACCCAGCGCGCCGGCGAGGAAGGCGACCGTGCGGTCGACGACGGCGTCCGCGCCGGCGTACCCGTCCCAGCCGTGCCCGGCGCCGGGCTCGCTCTCCAGGCGGACGTCGGCGCCCACCCCGCGCAGCGCCGCGGCGAGCACCTCGCTCTGCTCGTGCGGGACGACGGTGTCGGCGGTGCCGTGCACCAGCAGGAACGGCGGCGCGCCGGGCGCCACGTGCGCCAGCGGGCTGACCAGGGCCCGGGTGGCGGGGGCGACGCCGTCCAGCAGCGCCTCCAGCGGGGCCACCAGGTCCTCGGCCGGGATGGCGGCGGCCACCTCCGGCGGCACCGAGAACGCGGGCATCGTCTCGGCCGAGGCGACGCCGTACCAGTCCACGACCGCGGTGACCGCGCTCGACGGGCCGGTCACCCCGACCGCTCCCTCCAGCTCGGGCCGGTCCGCGGTGAGGGCCACGAGCGCGGCGAGGTGCCCGCCGGCGGACTCGCCGCCGATCGCGATCCGCGCGCGGTCCAGGCCCAGGTCGCCGGCGTGGTGCCGCAGCCAGCGGACCGCCGCCTTGGCGTCGTGCAGCTGGGCCGGGAAGCGGGCCTCGCGGGCGTGCCGGTACTCGATGGTGGCGACCGCCAGCCCGGCGGCGAGCAGCTGCTCGAACAGCGCCCCCGGGCGCACCCCCGGCGGGAGCAGCCGGCGGTTGCCCGACATCCAGGCACCGCCGTGCACCCACACGACCAGCGGTGCGGAGCCGGCGAGGTCCGGCACCCACAGGTCCAGCTCGAGCGCCCGGTAGCCGGGCACCGCGGCGTACACCGCGCCCGGGTACCAGCGCACCCCGTCGGGCCGCCGCACGGGCTCCGGCGGTGGCAGCCAGCGGGCCAGGAAGTCGTTGTCGACAGCCTCGGTCATCTCTCGTCCCCCCGGGTGGACCGCTCGACATCGGCCAGGAGCCGTTGCAGCCGGACGCCGTGGTGCACGTCGAGGTCCGGCGACCGGCCGGCGGCGACGGCGCCGGCGAACGTGGCGGTGATCCGCCGGTGCACGACCGTCCGGTCCTCGGCGCCCGGATCGGCCAGGTCCACCCGGCCGGCGTCGGTGACCGCCGCGCACCGCAGCGGGCCCCGCGCGCCGGGGGTCGCGGCCGACAGCGTCACGGAGCTGACCGCGCCCGAGGCGTGCTCGAGGGTCGCGGTCGTGACCACCCCCGCCCGCCGGGCGTGCACCACCGCCGCCGGCCCGGCAGCGGCCTGCACCAGGTCGAGCACGTGCGGGCCGACGTCGAGCACGGCGGCGTCCGCGCTGCGCCAGGCGGTGGCGAACGGCGACCCCGGCAGGGCGGCGCTGCCCACGAACTCCGCGGTGAGCACCCGCGGTCGGCCCCGGCCGACCTCGGCGAGGAAGGTGTCCACCGCCGTGGTCCAGCGGTTGGTCAGCAGCAGCTGGGTGACCACGCCGGCGGCATCGGCTGCCGCCGCGACCGCCTCGGCGGCGGCCACGGAGGTCGCCAGCGGCTTCTCCAGCAGCAGGTGCCGCCCGGCGCCCGCGGCCACCGGCGCCAGCTCGGCCTGGACGGCGGGCGGCACCGCGAAGGCGACGGCGTCGCAGGTGGCCAGCAGCTCCTCGAAGCTGCCGGCCACCGGCACCGCGAACCGCGCTCCGAGGTCCGTGGCCGCCTCGGCCCGCCGGGCCCACACCGCGGCCAGGGTGGTCCCCGGGCCGCCCACCAGCATCGGCGCGGCCGACATGGTGGCCCACGGGCCGGCGCCGACCAGGCCGACGCGCACCGTCACGCCGCGGCCCACGGCTCCGGAGCGACGGCGCCGCCACCGACGACCGCCGGGTCGTCCGAGCCGGCGTAGGTGAACGACCGGACCAGCACGCTGCCCGACGAGCAAGCGATGCCGGCCATCCGGCCGGTCATCCCGCCGGCGACCTCGGTGGACAGGTAGCGCCCGTCGACCTCGCCGAGCACCCGCTCGCCCTCGGCGGCGAGCACCACCGCGACCACCCGGTCGGGGCCGCGCGCGGTGGAGAACTCGTGGCCCTCGGTCGGCAGCGCGCGCAGCTCCAGCTCCACGTCGTCCCCCGGGGCCGGGCACTGGCCCAGCACGTGGCGGACGTCGCCGACCGCCCACACCGCGCGGACGACCCCGTCGGCGCACTCCAGCTCCAGCGCGTGCCGGGGGTCGATCCGCAGCGACAGCCCGCCGATCCCGGACACCGCCAGCCGCGCGCGGACCGTGGCGTACAGGTGCTCCTGGCGGCGGCCGGCGAAGACCGGCCGGTCCGCCGCGGCGACCCGCCAGCCGCCGTCCTCCCGGGCCAGCAGCTGCTCCGGGAAGGCGGAGGCTGCCACCCACGAGGGCGGCAGCGCGTCGCCGGCCAGGTGCTCGCGGACGACGGCGTCGGCGGGCGCGGCCGGCTCGACGTGCCCGGTCACGACCGGCCAGCCGTCGACCCACGCGACGTCGTCGGCGAAGGTCTCCCGGCCCAGCACGTGCCACTCCGGGCTCGATCCGCGCGGCCGGACGCCGTGGTAGACGATCGCCCAGCTGCCGTCGGGCCGCTGCACGAGATCGGCGTGGCCGGTGTTCTGCACCGGCAGGTCCGTGCCGCGGGAGGTGATCAGCGGGTTGGCCGGGCAGGCCTCGAACGGGCCGGACGGCGACGGGCCGCGGGCGATGGTCACCGCGTGGCCGCGCTCGGTGCCGCCCTCGGCGATGAGCAAGTACCAGAGGTCGCCGATGCGGTAGAGGTGCGGGCCCTCCGGGAACTTCCCGCCGGTGCCCGACCAGATCCACCGGCGCTCGGTGAGCACCTCGCCGGTGAGCGGGTCGATCGCCGACTGCACGATGCCCTCCCCGCCGCCGGGGCCGAAGCCGGCGTAAGTCATCAGGCAGGTGCCGTCGTCGTCCCACGCGAGGTCGGGGTCGATGCCGATCGCCGAGGGGATGCGCACCGGCTCCGACCACGGACCGGCCGGGTCCTCGGCATGGACCAGCACCTGGCCGCCCTCGTCGGACCAGTTGGTGGTGATCATCCAGAACCGGCCGTCGTGGTGGCGCAGGGTCGGGGCGAAGATCCCGCCCGACGGGCCGGCCGCGGAGACGTCGAGCTGGGACGGCCGGTCGAGCACGTGCCCGACCTGCTCCCAGGAGCGCAGGTCGGTCGAGCGGAACAGCGGCACCCCCGGCGCGTACTCGAAGCTGGAGGTGACCAGGTAGTAGGTGTCCCCCACCCGGCAGATGCTCGGATCGGGGTGGAAGCCGGGCAGCACGGGGCGTTGCACGGTCACTCCGCTCGGGTGCTGAAGGCGGCGTCGAAGGCGGCGGTGGGGGCGTCGAACAGCTTGGAGCGGACGAAGGCCAGGGCGTCGGGGGCGCCCAGGAGGCGGTCCATGCCGGCGTCCTCCCACTCGATGGAGATCGGGCCGGTGTAGCCGATCGCGTTCAGCGCGCGGAAGCAGCGCTCCCAGGGCACGTCGCCGTGCCCGGTGGAGACGAAGTCCCAGCCCCGGCGGGCGTCGGCCCAGGCCAGGTGCGAGCCCAGCCGGCCGTTGCGGCCGTTGCCCACGGCCAGCTTCACGTCCTTGCAGTCGACGTGGTAGATCCGGTCGGCGAAGTCCAGCAGGAACCCCACCGGATCCAGGTCCTGCCACATCATGTGCGAGGGGTCCCAGTTCAGCCCGAACGCCGCCCGGTGCCCGATCGCCTCCAGCGCGCGCACCGTCGTCCAGTGGTCGTAGGCGATCTCGCTGGGGTGCACCTCGTGGGCGAACCGCACGCCCACCTCGTCGAAGACGTCCAGGATCGGATTCCACCGGTCGGCGAAGTCCTGGTACCCGGCATCGATCACCTGCTGGGAGACCGGCGGGAACATCGCCACGTACTTCCAGATCGCCGAGCCGGTGAACCCGACGACGGTGTCCACGCCCAGCCGCGCCGCCGTCCGCGCGGTGTTCTTCATCTCCTCGGCCGCCCGCCGCCGCACGCCCTCGGGATCCCCGTCGCCCCACACCGAGTCCGGCAGCATCTCCCGGTGCCGGGCATCGATCGGGTCGTCGCAGACCGCCTGACCCTTCAGATGGTTGGAGATCGCGAACACCTGCAGGCCGTACCGGTCCAGCACCGCCCGCTTCTCCGCCAGGTACGCGTCGTCCACCGCACCCCGGTCAGGGTCCAGGTGGTCGCCCCAGCAGGCGATCTCCAGCCCGTCGAAGCCCCAGCCCGACGCCAGCCGGCACACCTCCTCGAACGGCAGATCGGCCCACTGACCGGTGAACAGCGTGACCGGTCGGCTCACCGGGCGCCGCCGGCGGCGAGCGAGCGCAGCAGGGCGTGCTGGCGGCGCACCTGGTCGGCGCCGCGGTAGGGCTCGCGCCGGCCCTCGTACTCGCTGGACAGCCAGCCCGACCAGCCGGCGTCCTGCAGCGTCGGGATGATCCGGCCCCACGGCACGTGCAGGTCGTTGAGGTCGTCGTCGACCTCGGCGAACTTGGCCTGGATGAAGTGGGTGTGCGGCAGCACCTCGACCAGGTCGGCCATGGGCACGGCCAGCGGCCGCAGGTGCTCGGGCACGTCGCCGTCGTCGCCGGTCTGGATCTCCTCCGAGTGCTCCAGCACCGGGGCGGTGTTGAAGATGCCGGTGTCGATCAGCAGCTTGAAGTGCTTGCTGCCGGTGCGCTCGATGAAGTCCACGTAGCCCTGGGTCACCGGGTGCCGGATCGGGGTGGGCGCGTGGATCTCCGGGCAGATGACGACGTCGAGCTCGGCAGCCAGGTCCAGCGAGCGCTCCACGGCCTCCTCCCAGATCGGGTGCGGCTGGAGGTCCCAGGAGACGACGCCGAACTTCGGGCGCACCGAGGTGAAGCCCAGCCGGTGCGCCAGCCGCAGGTCCTGCCGGATCTGCGCCGCGCCCTCCTCGGCGGTCAGGCTGCGGTCGCGCCACAGGTCGGTGTCGACCCACGAGCCGTAGTTGGTCGCGGTGAGGCCGTACCGCTCGAGGAGGGTGTGCCAGCGGTCCACCCAGGCGGCGTCCGGCGACGGATAGCCGGGGACGTTGCCCTCGCCGAGGATCTCGATGCCGGTGGCGCCGAGGTCGGCGACGTCGGCCAGCACGTCCTCCAGCGTCATCAGGGTGTAGATGTCGCCGGTGTAGCTGTAGGTGGAGACGCCGAAGCGCAGGCCGCCCTCCGGCGCCGGCGGCACGATGACCCCGGTGGCCGACTCGGTGAACGTCGTGCGCGACACCATCGGCGGGAAGTAGGGACGGCGCAGGTAGACGACGACCTCCAGCCGGTGCACGCCGGTGGACAGGCCACCCGGCCGTGGCACGGTGATCGTCGCGAGCTCGTCGAGCTGCCAGCGGACGTCGGTGGAGGCGCGCAGCTCGTCGAGGGTGAGCGTGCGCCCCTGCAGGGTCCACAGCGGCACGTGCTCGGGGATGCGCTCCCCGTCGACGACCACCTCGATGCCGTCGAGCAGGCTGCCGGCGGTCCCCCGGTAGTTGGGCTGGCGGAGCTGGAAGGAGAAGCCGGTGACCCGGCCGTCCTCGACCACGTTGCGGAAGCCGCGGCCCTGGATCACGGAACGGTCGAACATCGGTCAGTCCTCCATGGCACTGGTGGGAGAGGGGGCGGTGAGTGCGGCCGCGATGGCCCGGGCGCCGCCCACGGCGAGGGCGACCGAGGTGAGGGTGGGGTTGCAGGCGATCGGCGTCGGGATGACGCCGTTGCCGGCGACGTGCAGGCCCTCGACGCCCCAGACCTGCGAGGTCGGGTCGCAGACGGAGGTGCCGTCGTCGGTGGTGCCCATGCGGACGGTGCCCTGGTAGTGCAGGGAGGCACCCGGCGGGAAGGTCAGCGGCGGGCGGTCGTCCAGCGGCTCGCCGAGGGCGGCCGCGGCCCGCTGCACCGCCGCGCGGGCGGCGGCGATCGAGGCGGCGTCGGCCTCGGTCAGCCGGTAGTGGATGCGCATGGCCGGCAGGCCGTAGGGGTCGGTCGCGGTGTCGTCGAACTCGACCCGGTCGCTCTCCTGCAGGTCCTTGGCGCAGAACCAGCCCAGGCCGACGATCGTGCCGGGGGTCGGCGCGTCGTCGTCGGCGAGCGGCACCGGCGAGGCGTCCAGCTGCATGACCTGGCCGTGGAAGGGGTCCTCGTCGGTGTAGGGCACCCAGCTGACCCCGCTCTGCGGCACGATCTCCGGCTCCTCGCGGGGGTCGGCCTCCGCCTCGGCGACGGGGACGACGTCGCGCAGCCGGACGGCGTAGACCGTCTGCGGCTGGTCGTTGAGCCACCGGCCGAGGGCCCGCGGCCGGATCCCGGAGGCCCACAGCAGCTGCGGCGTGCGCAGGGCGTCGGCGGCGACCACCACGTAGCGGGCGGCGACCTCGTGCTCGGTGCCGTCGGTGAGGTCGCGCACGCGGACGCCGCGCACCCGGCCGTCCTCGACCAGCACCGCGGTGACCAGTGCCTCGGGCAGCAGGGTGTGCCGCGGATTGGCCCGCGTGGCCTCGCCGTAGACGACGTCCGAGCCCGACCAGGTCACCCGGCCGTCGTCCTGGCGCACGACGGCCAGCGGCATCGGCCCCACCCGCCGGTCCTCGGCCCGCTCGGCGTCCAGGGCGTCGCCCAGCCGCTTGCGGACCTCGCCGGCGAACGGCGCGTCGTCGAAGGCGTGCGCGTCCACCGAGAGCAGCCGCTCCCCCTCGGCCAGCAGCTCGTCGAGGTCGGGCAGGAAGCCGATCCGCTCGCGGCCGCCGGGCCGGGGGCAGGCGCCGGTCCAGTGCGCGCCCATCCCGCCGACGTTGCTGGACATGGCCGCCCCCGGCAGCCCGTCCTCACCCGGCTGCCGGTAGCCCTCGGCGAGCAGGAAGGTGCCGGGCCGCACCAGGCGGGGCGCCTCGGTGGCGTAGTTCTCGTTCGTGTCGGTCGGGGTGTCGTCGGCCTGCGGGGCCGGGCCCTCCGACGCCCGCTGGGCGGCGGCCCGCTCGGCGGGGTCGACGATGTTCTTCACGTGCACGCCGGGCGGGTCGGCCAGCAGCGGGCCCACCTCGAACGTGGCGAGGGTGGCGCCGGGGGCGCGCTCGCTGAGGATCCGGGCGTAGGCCGCTCCGCACGGCCCGCTGCCGACGATGGCGACGTCGACGCGCTCGGGGAAGGTCCTGCTCATGGGGCGATCTCGTCTCTTCCAGGTTCTCGGGCGACGGGGGGTCAGGCGACGGGGGTCAGGCGACGGGGACCCACCGCGCGGTGGCGGCGGACTCGAGGACGGCGGCGGTGACGCGGGCGGCGCGCACGCCGTCGGCGAAGGTGGGCAGCCCGTCGGGCGGCGCGCCGCCGACGGCGGCGTAGGTGTCGGCGACGAAGGCGTCGAAGCAGTCCTGGTAGCCCTGCGGGTGACCGGCGGGGACGACCGAGTAGCGCGCGGCGGACGGGTCGTCGGCCGCGCCGCGCAGCAGCTGCTGGTTGGCCTCGCGTCCGCCGATCCACAGCGAGTCGGGGGCCTCCTGGTCGAACACCAGGCTCTCGGCGGCGCCGTCGACGGAGAACCACAGCCGGTTCTTCCGGCCCGGGGTCACCTGGCTGACCGTCAGGTTGCCGACGGCGCCCCGGTCGGTCTCGAAGAGCACCACGGCGGCGTCCTCGGTGGTCACCGGCCGCCCGCCCCGCTCGGGCACGGCGACGACGGTGCGCGCGGCCAGCCGCGCGATCCGGTGCCCGGTGACGAACTCGACGAGGTCGCACCAGTGCACGCCGATGTCGGCGAAGGCCCGCGAGGCGCCGCCGGCGGCGGCGTCCACCCGCCAGTCGTCGTCGCTGTCGGCGGCCAGCCAGTCCTGCAGGTAGGAGCCGTGCAGCAGCCGGACGGGGCCGGCGGTGCCGTCGGCGACCCGGGCACGGGCGGTGCGCACGGTCGGGTAGAAGCGGTAGACGAAGGGCACGGTGGCGGTCACCCCGGCCGCGGCGGCCAGGGCCAGCAGCTCCTCGGCCTCGGCGACGTCGACGGCCAGCGGCTTCTCGCAGACCACGTGCTTGCCGGCGGCCAGTGCCGCCCGGACCACGCCGGCGTGCGAGGCGTTCGGGGTGCACACGTGCACGACGTCGACGTCGTCGGCGGCGACCAGCTCCGCGGCGGTGTCGCTGGCCGCCTCGGCGCCGAGCCGCTCGCGGCCGGCGCGGCCGGACTCCGGGGTGGAGCCGGCGACGCGGGTGACCACTCCCCCGCTGCGGCGCACGGCGCGGGCGTGCACGGTCCCCATGAAGCCGACGCCGACGATGCCGGCGCGGACGCGATCGGACACGGATCGGTCCTCCTCTGCGGTGCTGGTCCTGCCTGCGGGCAGGGCGGGGCGTGCGGACGGCCTCGGGCCGTCCGCCTGGGCGGGGGTGGCGCGCCGGTGCGCCGGTGGGAAGGTGCCGGTCAGCCCGGGGCGGTCGCCGTCGCGGCCGCGCGGCGGTGGCGCTCGGCCCGCCGCTCGGCCTGCCGCCGGGGGTCCGGGACGGGCGCGGCCAGCAGCAGCCGCTCGGTGTAGGGGTGCTGCGGCGTCCGGGTCACCGTGGCGGCGTCCCCGGTCTCCACCAGCTCCCCGCGGTACATGACCGCCACGCGGTGGCTGATGTGCCGGACGACCGACAGGTCGTGGGTGATGAACAGGTAGGCCACGCCCGTCCGCTCCTGGATCTCGATGAGCAGGTCGAGGACCCGGGCCTGGGTGGACAGGTCGAGCGCGCTCACCGGCTCGTCGCAGATGACCAGCCGGGGGTCGCGGCACAGCGCCCGGGCGATCGCCACGCGCTGGCGCTGCCCGCCGGAGAACTCCCGCGGCAGCCGCTGCCCGGCGTCGGCGGGCAGGTGCACCTGGTCGAGCAGGTCGCGGACCCGCTGCCGGGCGTCGGCGCGCGAGGCCCCGGCCACCAGCAGCGGCTCGCCGAGGATGTCCTCGACGGTCATCGCCGGGTTCAGCGAGGTGTACGGGTCCTGGAAGACGACCTGGACGTCGGCGGCCAGGGCCCGGCGCTCCCGCTTGCCGAGGCCGCTGATGACCCGGCCGCCGAAGCGGATCTCGCCGCCGGTGACCGGGGCCAGGCCGAGCACCGCCCGGCCCAGGGTGGTCTTCCCCGAGCCGGACTCGCCGACCAGGCCGACGGTCTCACCGGCGCCCACGTCGAGGCTGACGCCGTGCAGCACCTGGATCGGCGGGCGGCGCAGCCCCTTCTGCGGATAGGCGACGGCCACGCGGTCGAGGGCCAGCAGCGGCTCCCCGCCCGCCGGCACGGCCGGCTGGGGCAGGACGGACGAGCGGGTCATCGCGGACCTCCGGCGGAGGGCAGGGGCAGGGGCTGGACCGCGGCCGGCATCCCGTCCGGCGGCGGCACGTCGTCGGGCTGCAGGTCGGCGACGGTCAGCGCCGCGCGCGGCGGGCTGTCCTCGAGCGTCGAGGCCAGCAGCATCCGCGTGTACTCGTGCTCCGGGGCCTCGAACAGCCGCGCCGCGGGGGCGGTCTCGACGATCCGGCCGGACTGCATCACCGCGACGGTGTCGCACAGGTCGGCGACCACGCCGAAGTCGTGGGTCACCAGCACCACCCCGAGCTCGCGCTCGGCCTGCAGCTCGCGGATCAGGTCGAGCACCTCCGCCTGCACGGTCACGTCGAGGGCCGTCGTCGGCTCGTCGGCGATCAGCAGCTCCGGGTCGCAGGAGACCGCGCCGGCGATGAGCACCCGCTGGGCCATGCCCCCGGAGATCTGGTGGGGATAGGAGTCGAAGACCCGCTGGGGATCGGCGATGCCGACCCGCTCGAGCAGCTGCAGGGCCCGGGTGCGCGCCTCCGCGCGGGACAACCCCAGGTGGTGGCGCATCGGCTCGGTCAGCTGGCTGCCGATGCGGAACGACGGGTCCAGGTTGCTCATCGGCTCCTGGGGGATGTAGCCGATCCGCCGGCCGCGCAGCCGGTTCATGTCGGCGCGGGACAGGCCGCGCAGGTCGGTGCCGTCGAAGGCCATCCGTGCGGCGGTGGTCCGTGCCTGCAGCGGCAGGAGGCCGAGGACGGCGAAGGCGGTCTGGCTCTTGCCGGAGCCGGACTCCCCGACCAGGCCGAGCACCTCGCCCTTGCCGACGGTGAGCGAGATGCCGTGGACGACCTCGGTCTCGCCGCCGTCGGGGCGCGGGTAGGCCACGCGCAGGCCGGCGACGTCGAGCAGCGCACCGGGCCGCGCGCCGTCCCCGCCGGCACCGGGCGCGGCGTCCACCACCGGCCGGGTCGGGACGACGGCGGCCCGGCGGCGCGGCCGGCCGGCCACGCCCACGCCCAGGACGTCGCGCAGCGCGTTGCCCAGCAGGCCGCAGGCGGTGACGGTGAGGACGATCGCCACGCCCGGCCACAGCAGCAGCCGCGGCTCGGCGTAGATGTTCTGGAAGGCGTCGTTGAGCATGCCGCCCCAGCTGGCCTGGTTGGCCGAGCCCAGGCCGAGGAACTCCAGCCCCGCCTGGATGACGATGGCGATGCCCAGCAGCTGCGAGACCTGGATGACCGTCGGCGCGATGACCACCGGCAGCACGTGCCGCCGCAGGATCCGGCCGTCGCCGAGGCCCGACACCCGGGCGGCGTCGACGTAGAGCTCCTCGCGGACGGCCACGGCCGAGGCCCGCACGAGCCGGAACACCCCGGGCGCGATGAGCACGCCGAACACCAGCATGGCCAGCGCGGTGGAGCGGCCGAGCTGGGCCAGCACCACCAGCAGCACGATGATCGCCGGCAGGGCCATGAGCAGGTTGGCCACCCAGCTGGCCACCGCGTCGAACCGGCCGCGGTAGTAGCCGGCGACCAGCCCGGCGGGCAGCCCGAGCAGCAGCGCGACGGCGACGACGATCAGCGCGCCGACCAGGCTGGTCCGGGCGCCGTACAGCAGCTGGGCGAGCACGTCGCGCCCGACGCCGTCGGTGCCGAGCGGGTTGTCCCCGCCCATCGGCGCCAGCGCGTTGGTGATCTGGGAGGCGGTGGGGCTGGCGTCGGTCAGCAGCGGCGCCAGCACGGCGAGCACCGCCACCAGCAGCAGCCAGGCCAGCGCGACGACGGCGACGGGCCGGCGGGCCAGCCGGCGCAGCGCCCCGGCCCGCGGGCGGACGGCGACCGCGTCGGCCGGCGTCGGGTCGGTGGGGCCCCCGGCGAGGCCGCTCTCGGACAGGACGCTCATGCGATCCGCACCTTCGGGTTGAGCCAGCCGAGGACGACGTCGACGACCAGGTTGACCACCACGACCAGCAGCACCGCGACCACCACGATCCCGAGGACCAGCGGCACGTCGCCCTGGCTGGCCGCCGACGTGGCCCGCTCGCCGAGGCCGTTGAGGCCGAACACCTTCTCGATGACCACCGCACCGCTGATCAGCGCGATGAACTGCAGGGACAGCACGGTGAGGGACGCCGGGGCGGCGTTGCGCAGGGCGTGCTTGAACAGCACGCTGCGCGCGGGCAGGCCGCGGCTGCGCAGCGTGCGGACGTAGTCCTGCTGGAGCACGTCGATCATCGAGCCGCGGGTCTGCGTGGCGACCGTGGCGATGGCGCCGATCGCCAGCGCGAGCGCCGGCAGGGTGATCGAGGCCAGCCACAGGCCCGGGTCCTCCGCGAAGGGCGTGTAGCCCAGGGCCGGGAAGAGTCCGAGCTCGACGGCGAAGAACAGGGAGAGGACCAGGCCGACGAGGAAGTTCGGCACCGCGAAGGCCACGATCGAGATGCCCTGCAGCAGGCCGTCCAGCCAGCCACCGCGCACCGCGGCGAGCACGCCCAGCCCGATGCTCACCACCGCGGTGAGCAGGGTCGCGGCGAGGACCAGCGACAGCGAGATCGGCAGCGCGTCGGCGACCAACCGGCCGACCGGCTGGTTGGTGAACCAGGAGACGCCGAGGTCGCCGCGGAAGGCGCCGGTCAGCCAGTCCCAGTAGCGCTCCAGCACCGGCCGGTCCAGCCCCAGCTCCTGCCGCTTGGCCGCGACCTGGGCGAGGTCCGCGGTCGGGCCGAGGATCCGCCGGGCCGGGTCCGAGCCGGTCAGGCTGGTGAGGAAGAAGGTGAGCGTCGCGATGACGACGACCAGGACGAGGCCGGCGCCGAGCCGGCGGAGCAGGAACGGGAGCACGGTCGGCCTCCGGGGACGGGGTTCGGTGCCGCGAGGTTCGAGGCTGGGACCCGGGGGGGGGGGGGGGGGGGGGGGGGGGGGGGGGGGGGGGGGGGGGGGGGGGGGGGGGGGGGGGGGGGGGGGGGGGGGGGGGGGGGGGGGGCGCGCGGGGGGGGGCCGCCGCGCCGGCCGCCGCCCCCCGCGCCCCCGGGCCCGCCCCCCCCCCCCCCCCCGGGCCGGCGGTCAGCTGCCGGCGGGCGTGAAGCTCGACAGCGGGGGCACGCTCACCCCGGGCACGGGCGCGACCTCGACGTCGGTCGTGGTCGCGAAGGCACCCTCGGCGGCGTCCCAGGGGGCGAACCAGGCCTGCTCCACCAGGTGGGCGTTGAGCTCCTGGAGGGCGGCGGCCTGCTCGTCACCGGTGGTGGTGGCCGCCTCGGCGACCAGCCGGTCGACCTCGGGGTCGGCGCTCTTGAACGGGTTGAACGGCGACTGGGCGGTCAGGGACAGCCCGATCATCTCGAACGGCGAGCCGGCGGTCAGGTTGAAGAAGTTGGCCGGCCACTGGCCACCGATGATGCTGCCCACGACCTGGTCGCCGGTGATCGGCGCGTACTCGACGGTGATGTCGATGGCGGCCAGCGCCTCGGTCATCGCCGCCTGCTCGTCGGGGTAGACCGGCGAGAAGTCCGGCAGGGTCATGGTGAAGCCGTCGGCGTAGCCGGCCTCGGCCATGAGCTCCTCGGCCTTCTCGACGTCGTACTCGTAGGTGCCCTCCAGCGACTCGTCGTAGCCCGGCGAGTTCGGCGTGAAGATCTGCACGGTGGGCTGGCCGAGGCCGCCCTTGACGACGTCGACGATCGACTCGCGGTCCATCGCGTGGTTGATCGCCTGGCGGACGCGGACGTCGCCGAGCGCGGGGGCGAGGGCGCCGCCGCGGTCCCACAGGTAGACGCCCTCGATGCCGCCGTTGGTGTAGGTGACGACGTTGAGGTCGGCGCTCTCCGCGCCGGCCACGATGTCGCTGGTGCCGGCCGAGACGCCGTTGATCTCACCCGAGCGCAGCCCGTTGAGGATGGCAGTGGTGTCGTCGAGGTAGCGCACCTCGACCGAGTCGTACGGGTAGGCCTCGGCGTTCCAGTAGTCCTCGTTGCGCGTGAAGACGTAGGTGCTGCCGGCGGTCGAGGCGTCCTGGTCGAGCACGTAGGGGCCCGAGCCGACCGGGGCGGTGGCGAGGTCGGGGCTGGACAGGGCGGCGGGGCTGGCCATGTAGCCGGTGCTGCGGGCCAGGCTCGCCACCAGGCCGGGGTCGGGCCGGGTGAGCACCAGGTCGGCGTGGGTGGCGTCGACGACCTCGACGGACTGGAGCGCGCGCAGCGCGGAGCCGGCCTCGCCGCTCCTGGTCTGCGCCGACTCGAGGTTGGCCTTGACCGCCTCGGCGTCGAACGGCGTGCCGTCGGTGAACGTGACGTCGTCGCGCAGGGTCAGGCTCAGCCGGGTGCCCGTCTCGTCGAAGGACCAGTCGGTGACCAGGTTGGCGACCGGCTGCCCGTCGGAGTCGAGCCTGAGCAGCGTGTCGTAGACCGCCTGGTAGTAGGTGTCCTCCGGGCCGCTCTGGGCCATCTCGCCGACGGCGAAGGAGCTCGGCGGGGTGATGACGGCCATCGTCAGCCGGTCGGTGCCGCCGCCGGAGCCGGAGCCCCCGCCGGACGAGCCGCCGCAGGCGGAGGCGAGGAGGAGGACGGAGGCGACCGAAGCCGCGACGAGGGACCTTCGCATGGGTTCTCCAGAGTCGTCGGGACCGGCGGTGGTCCCGGAGCGGCGGAGCCGCGGGGCAGAGGAGGGAGCGGGCGACCGGATGGGGCGCCGGTGGGTCATGTGGGGCGGGTCACGCCTCTGCCAAAGACTTTAGTGCCGACGGCACATATGTCAACCCTCACACCGCGGCGGCGCGCTGGAGCGGCACCGCGTGCCCCACCGGGCTGCCCTGCTCGATCCACAGGCCGACCGACGCCGGCGCGAAGAGGTGCTCCACGGCCAGCAGCGCCGCTCCGCTGACGCCCTCGTGGAAGTCCAGCGAGGCGGGGCGCACGGTCAGCCGCTGCCGGGCGAGCTTGGTGGCGCGCCCCCGGACGGTCTCCTCGAAGGTCCCGAAGACCTGCTCGCCGACGCGCAGCGCGCCGCCGCCGAGCACCACGGTGCCGGGGTTGACGAAGTTCACGAGGTTGGCGACGGTCAGCCCGACGGTGCGCGCGCTGCCGATCACCGCCTCGGCCGCCACGGGGTCACCGGCGCGCGCCGCCAGGCCCACGTCCTCGGCGGTGAGGTGCCCCTTCTCGGCCAGGCGCGCCGACAGGTGCGGGCTCTCGGCGGCCCGCGCGGTCAACCGGCGGACCAGCCCCCACCCCCCGGTCACCGCCTCCAGGCAGCCGGTCTGGCCGCAGCGGCAGACCACCGCCGGGTCGTCGGTGACCTGGATGTGGCCGATGTCCCCCGCGGAGCCGCTGTCCCCGCGGAACACCGCGCCGCGCGAGACCAGGGCGGCGCCGACCCCCTCGTCGACCAGGATGTACAGCAGGTCGCGGCCGTCGCGGGGCGTGCCGCGGTGCCACTCGCCCAGGGCCATGAGGTTGACGTCGTTGTCCACCCAGACCGGCGCGTCGTAGCGCTCGCGGAACCAGGAGCGGACGCTGTAGCCGTCCCAGCCCGGCATGATCGGCGGGTCGACCAGGCGGCCGGTGGCGAAGTCGACCGGGCCGGCCACCCCGATGCCGAAGGCCCACGGCTCGGTCCGGGTCTTGCGGGCCAGCCGGGTGAACAGCCCGTCGAGCAGCTGGAGGGTCTCCTCCGGACGGCCCGCGGCGTCCCAGTCCTCGTGCAGCGAGGCCAGCAGCGTGCCGTCGAGGGTGGCGACCGCGGCGGTCATCTCGGTGGCGCCGACCATGCCGGCGTAGACGTGTCCCGCGTCGGCGCGGAAGCGCAGCAGGCGGGACGGCCGGCCGCCGCCGGAGGGCGCCAGGTCGCCGTCCTCGAGCAGGCCGACGTCGATCGCCTGCTGCACGCGCTGGGCGACCACCTTGCGCCCCAGGCCCGTCTCCTGCTCCAGCGCCGGGCGGGTGACCGCCTGGCCGGTGCGCACGAGGTTGATCAGCCGGCCGTGGATGTAGGCCTCCTGCGGTGAGGGCGACGAGCTGCTCACGGGGGACGACCTCCGAACGACGACGTGACCGACGGCATATGCTCCGTCGGAACCAAAGTACGGTGTGCGCGGCGGTGAGGGAACTGCGCGCCAGGGTCATCCTGCGGCCTCGCCCGCCGGGAGGCCGACGCCGACCCGCTGACCGGCCCGAGACGGGAGCCCCCGATGACCACCAGCACCGTCGCCGACCTGCGCGCCGGCCGCCGCCGCGACGGCGTGCCGTGGACCGACACGGCCACGCCGGTGCTGTCCTGGCGCACCGAGACGTCCGCCCCGGGCTGGCAGCAGGCCGCGGCCACGGTCACCGTCACCCGGCTGGACCGCGGCGGCGCGCGGGAGGTCGTCGAGCTGCCCGGCGGGGAGTCGGTCGGCGTCCCGTGGCCGGCAGCGCCGCTGCGCTCGCGGGAGCGGGTGGCCGTCGAGGTCACCACCACGGGCACCGACGGCACGCGGTCGCGACCGCAGCGGATCGAGATCGAGGCGCCGCTGCTGGACCCGGCGGACTGGACGGCCCGGTGGATCGCGCTGCCCGGCGCCGCCGAGGACCAGCCGGGACAGCTGCGCACCGGCTTCGCCGCCCGCGGCGTGCCGGTGAGGGCCCGGCTGCACGTCACCGCGCTCGGCGCGTACGAGGTGGAGCTCAACGGCGTGCGGATCGGCGACGAGGTGCTCGCGCCGGGGTGGACCAGCTACCGCGACCGGGTGCTCGTCAGCACCTACGACGTCACCGGCCTGGTGCGCGAGGGCGCCAACACCGTCGGCGCCTGGCTCGCCGGTGCCTGGTTCACCGAGCGCTACGGCTTCTTCGGCCGCGCGACCCGCGCCTACGAGGGCCCGGCCGCGCTCCTCGCCCAGGTCGAGATCACCTACGCCGACGGCACGCGGGAGACGGTGGCGACCGGCCCCGGCTGGGCGGGCAGCACGGCCGGCCCGCTGCGGGCCAGCGGCATCTACGCCGGGGAGGAGTACGACGCGCGCCGGCACGACCCCGCCTGGTCCACCCCGGAGGGGACGACGGAGGGCTGGGCGCCGGTCGCGATGCCGGAGGTCGCCCCGATCGCCCTCTCCCCCGCGGCCGCCGAGCCGGTCCGGCGGGTCCTCGAGGTCGCGCCGGTGGCCGTGGGCACGTCGCCCTCCGGCGCGACCGTGGTCGACCTCGGGCAGAACCTGGTCGGCCGGGTGCGCATCCGCGTGCGCGGGCCCCGCGGGACCACCGTGACCCTGCGGCACGCGGAGGTGCTGGAGGACGGCGAGCTCGCGACCCGCCAGCTGCGCGAGGCCGTCTCGGTCGACCGGTACACCCTGGCCGGGGAGGGCGAGGAGGTCTGGGAGCCGCGGTTCACCTTCCACGGGTTCCGCTACCTGCAGGTCGACGACTGGCCCGGGGAGCTCGACCCCGCCGACGTCACGGCCGTGGTCTGCGCCTCGGACCTGGCGCCGACCGCGGTGTTCACGAGCTCCTCACACCTGCTGGACCGGCTGCACGAGAACGTCGTGTGGAGCATGCGCGGCAACTTCCTGTCCATCCCCACCGACTGCCCGCAGCGCGACGAGCGGCTGGGCTGGACCGGTGACCTGCAGGTGTTCTCCGGCGCGGCGGCCACCCTGGCCGACTGCGACGCCTTCCTCGCCTCGTGGCTGGCCGACCTGTCCCTGGAGCAGGAGCGCCATGGCGGCGTCACGCCGATCATCGTGCCGACGGCGATGGCGGAGGACGCCGGCGGCGTGGTCGCCGCCTGGGGCGACGCGACGACCGTCGTCCCCTGGACGCTGTACGAGCGGTTCGGCGACCGCGATCTGCTGGCCCGCCAGTACGCCGGCATGCGGGCGTGGGTGGAGGCCGAGCTGGCCGTCGCCGACGACGACGGGCTGTGGACCCGCGGCTACCAGCTCGGCGACTGGCTGGACCCGCGGGCGCCCGCGGACCGGCCCCGGGAGGGGCGCACGCATCCGAACCTCGTCGCGGCGGCGTACCTGTTCCGCTCGCTGGACGTGGTGGCCCGCACCGCCGCGCTGCTGGGGCACGACTCCGACGCGCAGCGGTACGCGGAGCTCGCCGAGCGCACCCGGACCGCGTTCCTCGCCACCTACGTGACCCCGCGCGGCCGGATGGTCTCCGAGGGCCCGACCACCTACGCCCTGGCGCTGGTGTTCGGGCTGGCCACCGACCCGGATTTGCGGGCGGCGATGGGGGCGCGGCTGGCCGAGATCGTGCGGGAGGACGGCTACCGCATCGGCACCGGCTTCGTCGGGACGCCCCTGGTCATGGACGCGCTCTGCGCGACCGGGCAGCGGTACGCCGCGGGCCGCCTGCTCCTGCAGACCGAGGCGCCGTCGTGGCTGTACCCGGTCACCGTGGGCGCGACGACGGTCTGGGAGCGCTGGGACGCGCTGCTGCCCGACGGGTCGGTCAACCCGCACGAGATGACCTCGTTCAACCACTACGCCTTCGGCGCCGTGGCCGACTGGCTGCACCGCGGGCTGGCCGGCCTGGGGCCGGCCGCCCCGGGCTACCGGCGGCTGCGGATCGCCCCGACGGTGCTCGACGGGCTGACGTCGGCGCGCAGCGAGCTGCGCACCCCGTACGGCCCGGCGGCGGCCGGCTGGTCGCTGACCGGCGGGCGGGTGACCGTGACCGCCGTCGTCCCGCCGGGGACCACGGCCGAGGTGGTGCTCCCCGACGGCTCGACGGCCGACGCCGGCCCCGGTGAGCACACCTGGAGCGTCCCCTGGACGGCGGAGCGGCGGACGGCCGCGCTCGCCGGGCTGGACACCGACCTGGCCGAGCTGGCCGACGACCCCGAGGCGCTGGCCCGGGTGCGCGCCGTCCTCGCCGAGCACGACCCCGGCCGGGCCCGGGCGTTCGACGGGGGGCTGCGCTACGAGGCCGGCTCGACGCTGCGGACGGCGCTGCTCTTCGCCGATCCGCGCGGTCTGGCCGCCGTGGAGGCGGCGCTCGGCGAGCTGGCGGCCCAGCGGGCGGGCTGACCGCCGTCCGGGTCTGCGGCATCCGGTTGCGTGCCACCGGAGTCCTGGCACCGGGCCAGGGAGTGAGATCTCGGAACCTGGCCCGGGGCCCCACCGGGGAGTCCCCCTCCACCCGGCGGGGACATGGCCCGCGCACCTCCAGGGTGCGCCCGATCGCCGGCGCCCGCATCCCGGGGCCGGCGATCGGTCGCGGGGCTCAGTCCTCCACGCGGAAGCCGATCTTGAGCGTGACCTGGACGTGCGCCACGTCCCCGTCGGCCACCTGGCCGCGCACCGACTGCACCTCGAACCACTCCAGGTGGCGGACGGTCTCCGACGCCTTGCGGATCGCCGTCCGGATGGCGTCGTCGACGCTGGTCGGGCTGCTGCCGACGATCTCGCTGAGCCGGTAGACGTGGTTGCTCACGGGTTCCTCCTCGAGGTGGGCCGGTGCCGGGGGGACCGGACGGCTCCCGCGACCGGCCCCGGCGCCCTACCCTGCCCCTCCACGGGGACGGTCACGCGCCGAGCACAGGCGCGGGAGGGGGATGCCCGGTGCCCGTCGACGTCCAGGACCTGCGGCCGCGCCCGGCCGGCTTCGCCGCCTGTCCGCGCTGCCCCTACCGGAGCACCGGGACGCCGGCGCTGTGCTTCGCGTGCGTCACCGGGCCGGCCGGCGACCACGACGGGGTGCACGGCGGCGCCCGCTGCGCCACCTGCCGGCAGCCCCAGGACGCGACCGGGCGCTGCCCCAACACCGTCTGCCGTCTCGACGACCGGTTCTTCACCCGCATCCACACGGTGACCGAGCGGTCGGAGGAGATGTGGTCGGCGGTCTGGAGCTACAAGTACGGCGAGGACCGCTCCTGGGCGGGGGTGCTGGGCCGGCTCCTGGTCGGCTACCTCGACGCGCACCGCGAGGAGATGGCCGGCTACGACCTGATCACCACCGGCGCCATCTACGTCGGCCCGCGGGCCCAGCGGCTCTGGGACTACCTCACGCTGGTCGTGCAGGCGGCGCAGGCCGCCGGGCCGCAGTGGCCCTTCGCCCCCGGGCTGATCGCCAAGGCCGGGCCGACCGGCCGCTTCCTCGGGATCGGCCCGGAGGCCCGCCGGGAGATCGCCGAGGGCGAGCTGCGCGACCTCCTGTCGGTGCCCGACCCCGGCCGCGTGGCCGGCCGCCGGGTGCTGGTCTTCGACGACGTCTACTCCGAGGGTTATTCGCTGCGCGAGATGGCCCGCGCCCTCCTGGCGGCCGGGGCCGCGCAGGTCGACGGCCTGGTGCTCGCCCGCCGCAAGGGCGGGTGAGCCGGCGGTCAGGGAGCGGTGTCGGCCTCGGCGTGCCGGCGCCGCAGCAGCCGGGCGATCGCCGACGTGCGGCCCTTGTTGCCCTGCATCTTGGCCAGGCCGACGGCGAGCAGCAGGGCCGCGCCGTTGAAGGCGTCGGGGATCCACACCGGAGCGCCGGCCAGCTGCAGCCCCTTCACGCCCGTCGCGAGCACGTACACGGCCAGCACCGTCCCCCACACGTTGAACCGGCCACCGCGGAACTGGGTGGAGCCGAGGAAGGCGGCGGTGAACGCCGGGAGCAGGTAGCCCGGGCCGATCGTGGGGTCGGCGTTGGCGAGGGTCGCGGTGACCGACATGCCGGCGAGGGCCGCGACCAGGCCACAGGCCACCAGGGAGCCGACGACGACCCTCGACGTCCGCACGCCGGCGAGCCGGGCGGCCTCGATGTTGCCGCCGGTCCCGTACACCCGGCGCCCGGCCGGGGTCCGCTCGAGCACGTACCAGAGGACGAGCGCCACGACGAGGACCGCGTAGACGGGGTAGGTGATGCCGAACAGCCGGCCCCGGCCGAAGGCGGCGAACTCCTCGGGCACGCCGAGGATCTGCTGGCCGCCGGAGATGGCCGTGATGAAGGCGGCGAGCAGCGAGCTCACGCCCAGGGTGGCGATGAAGGAGTCGATCCGCGCGCGCACCACGAGCAGCGCGGTGGCCAGGCCGATCACGACCCCGGACAGCAGGCAGAGGACGATCGCCGGGACCACCGGCATGCCCGCGTCGACGAGCAGCCACGCGATCAGGATCGAGGCGGCCCCGACCTGGGCGCCCACGGCCAGGTTGAAGACGCCGGCGGCCAGGGGCAGCACCAGCGCCAGCGCGGTCAGGGCGGTGACCGCCTGGTTGTTGAGCAGCGTGCGCCAGGTCGTCTCGGTCAGGAACAGGTCCGGGATCCACAGGCTGAACACCGCGAACAGCAGCAGGAACACGTAGACCGCGCTGATCCGGCGCGGGTCCAGCCAGCGCAGCAGCGGGGATCCCGCGGTGCGGGGCCGGCGGGGTGCCGGGCTCCCCGCGGCGGTCGCGTCGGCCGCCGTGGGGGCTTCGGAGAGGGTCTGCTCCGTCATCACTCTTCCTCGGGGAGGTGGTCGTTCGCTTCGGGACGGGCGGAGAGGGTGGCGCGCAGCAGCCGCGACTCGTCCAGGTCGGCGCCGGCGAGCTCGGCGGCGAACCGGCCGTCCCGCAGGACGAGCACGCGGTCGCACAGGCCGACCAGTTCCTTGGCGTCGGAGGACGCGACCACGACCGCCGTCCCGGCCCGGGCGGCCTCCCGCACGAGGTCGTGGATGCCGGCCTGGGCTCCCACGTCGACGCCCTGGGTGGGCTCGTCGACGAGGAGCACCGACGGACGGGTCCGGAGCCACTTCGCGATGACGATCTTCTGCTGGTTCCCGCCGCTGAACAGGGCGAAGTCGCGCTCCGGCTGCAGCGGGCGCACGGCCACGGCCGTCATCGCCTCGTGTACCTCGCGCCGCTCCCGGCGCCGGTCCAGCCGGCCGCCCCTGCCGCGCAGGCTGCGCAGGTCGCTCAGCGTCAGGTTCTCCCGGGCGTTCATGGTGAGCACCGCGCCGTGCGCCCGCCGGTCGGCGGGGATGTAGGCCAGCCCCGCCGCGATGGCGGCGGCGGGCGCGGCGGGCGCCAGCTCCCGCCCGGCCACGCGCACCGAGCCGCCGCTGCGCCCGCGGGCGCCGAACAGCGTGCCCAGCAGCTGCTCCATCCCCGAGCCGACCAGACCGCTCACGCCCACGATCTCGCCGGGCCGGACGGCCATGTCCAGTCCGTGGATGCGCTCGGTGCGCAGGCCGCGGACCTCCAGCAGCGCTCCGTCGTCGGAGGGCCGGCCGGTCCGGGGGGTCCGGGGCGCCACGCTCCCGGTGTCCCCGGTGATCGCCGCGACGAGCGAGCCGTGGTCGAACTCCCCGCGGCGGGCGTCGGCCACCACCCGGCCGTCGCGCAGGACGACGGCGCGGTCGGCCAGTTCGACCACCTCGTCGAGCCGGTGGGAGATGTAGAGGATCCCGGTCCCCTCGGCGGCCAGCTGCCTCACGACGTCCTTGAGCCGGTCGACCTCGTCCCCGTGCAGCGCGGCCGTCGGCTCGTCCAGGACGAGCACGTTGCGCCCGTCCGACCACCGGGCCGTGGCCCGGGCGATCGCGACGATGGTCCGCTCGGCCGGGGTCAGGGCGGCGATGGGCAGCCCCACGTCGAAGGTGCCGCCGAACCGCCGGACCAGTGCCTCGGCCTGGGCGCGCTCCCGGCCCCGGGTCGGCACCAGCCCGCGCACGAGGCCGCGGCGCTGCCCGAGGTCGAGGTTCTCGACCGTGTCCAGCAGGGGCACCAGCCCCAGGTCCTGGTGGATGAAGTGCAGCCCACCGGAGACCTCGATCCGGGCTCCCGGGTCCGGGCGGTGCAATCCGGCCAGGACCTTCACCAGCGTCGACTTGCCCGAGCCGTTGTGACCCACCAGGGCGAGCACCTCGCCCGCCCGCAGGGTCAGGTCGACCCCGTCGAGCGCCCGGACGCCGGGGAAGGTCTTGCTCAGCTGCCGGATGTCGAGGAGGACGGGGGCCGCCGCCCCCGGGACGGGCGTCCCGGGGGCGGCGGCGGGGCCGGACGTCATGCGGCGGCCGCCCACAGGGTCCCGAAGCGCTCGGGGAAGTCCGGGTAGCCGGTCCACCCGTGCGAGATGTCGTCGGGGAGGTTGTCCGCGGTGAGGAACTGCATGGGCGGCTGGTCGGCGGCCGCACCCGGGTCGACCTCCTGACCGGTCACCAGCCGGGCCAGGGAGTCGACGACCGTCCAGGCGACGACCGGCAGGTCCAGGCCGAGCGCGGCGGCCATGTCGCCGTTCTGGATCTGCTCGAGGGTGGCCGGGTCGGGACCGTTCGCGATCGTCTGCACCTCGAGCCCGGCGGTCTCGAGGGCCGCCGGGAGACCCGCGGCCTGCTCGCCGACGGCGAAGACCGCCGTCCGCGTGGAGGGGTGCGCCTGCAGGTCGTCCACCACGAGGCTGGAGGAGCGGGTGCCGAAGGACGCGGCCGGGATCTCCGCCGAGCGCACCGCGCACCCGTCGCACAGCTCGGCCAGCTCGGCCTCGAAGGCCTCGTAGATGACGGTGGTCAGCTGCAGCTCGGGGGTCGTGTAGAAGACGACGTCGGTCTCGTCCCCGTTCTCCGCGACGACGTAGGCGGCCAGGAGCTGGCCGGCGAGCTGCTGGGCGACCTCGGAGGCCTGGCGGACCGGGATGCGGTCGGCGTCGCCGCCGACCATGCCGCTGGTGACGACCGGGATGCCGGCGTCGGTCAGCGCGTCCAGGCCGGACTCCCACAGCTGCGCCGGGATGGCCGGGACGAACACGCCGTCGTAGTCGCCGGCCACCACGGTGTCGAAGGCGGTGGCCACGGTGTCGGCGTTGAGGCCGGTGTCGATGCGGGTCAGCTCCATCCCGAGCTCGGCCGTCGGCGCCTGGGCGAGGTCGTAGAAGAGACCGCAGATCGGCGTGCCGCAGTCCATGTAGGCGATCCGCTTGCCGGCCGGGGACGCCTCGAGCGGAGTCGAGACCGGGAAGGCGCTCGGCGCGTCGACGTAGTCGGCGATCAGCTGCCGGGCGGCGTCGACGTCGGCGTTGGCGCCGCCGCCCGACGAACCCGATCCCCCGTCGCCGCCGCAGCCGGTCAGTGCGAGCGCGAGAGCGCCGACCAGGCCGGCGGCCAGGTGTGTCCGTCCCATGGGAGTCCTCCAGGTGTCGTGGCGGTCCGGGCGCCGTCGCCCGGCCGTCGGAAGGGGTACGCCGCGCACCGGTGCCGGACGGCGGCCCCCGAGGGGCCCCGTCCGCACCGGTTCCGCGGTGGTGCTGCCCGGTCGTCCCGGGACGCCCGTCGCCGCGCTGCGCGACGGGCGGGGAGGAGCTGCGGTCACGCGTAGCAACTGAGCGGTCGGCCGCCGTTGAACGTGACCATGTCGGCCAGGGCCGCCGCGACGTCGATCCGGACGCCCCGCTCGGCCTCCCCCAGTTCGGCGTAGGCGCGGTGCAGGTTGCCCACGATCCGCTCGGCGTCGAGCAGGCCGGCGAACCGTCCGAGGTCGAGGTCGCGGGCGGTCTCCAGCGGCGTGAGCCCGGCCGCCGAGCCCTCGCGCGCGGCGGTCTGGACCAGCCGCAGGTAGTCGATGACGTCGTCGATGAGCTCCGGGCCGCACGGCTGACCGTGCCCGGGCACGATCACGTCGGCCGGGAACGCCCGGACCACGCTGTCGAGCACCTCGATGGTGCCCGCCACCGACCCCATCAGCACGAACGGCGTCCCGCCGTTGAACAGCAGGTCACCGGCGAAGAGGACCCGCGGCCCCGGCAGCCACACCACGCTGTCGTTGGTCGTGTGCGCCGGCGTGCCGACGTGGCTGACCTGGAGCTCGGTGTCGTCGGCCCAGATCGTGATCCCGGTCCGGTAGGTCAGCTCCGGCGGCCGGACCCGCAGGTCGCCCCAGTCCACCGGGTCCCAGACGCCGTCCGGGGGCAGGCCGGTGGCCAGCATCTCGGTACGGCACAGCTCGTGGGCCACCACGGTCGCGTCGGTGAACAGGTAGTTGCCGTGCGTGTGGTCCCCGTGGTGGTGGGTGTTGACCACGGTGCGCACCGGGGCCGCGGTCACCGAGGAGATCCGCTCCAGGTAGGCCTCGGTGCGGCGTCGCGTCGAGGAGCCGTCGATGCTGACGACGCCCTGGCTGCCGACCACGAAGCCGGTGTTGTTGATCCACCAGCTGCCGTCGGGCTGCAGGTAGGCGAACACCCCCTCGGCGACCTCCTGCAGGACGGCGTCCTCGATGCCGACGTGCTGGTGCGTGCTGGTGCTCATGCGCGGCTCCCCGGATCCGGGACGGTGGACGGCGTCGTGCTGGTCATCGCGCTCACACCGGCGCCGGGGTCCAGAGACCGGACTCGGGCTCGCTGGTGTGGGAGAGGGCGAACAGGTCCTCGCCCGGACCCGCGGTCCCCCACTGGTCGGCGTACTCGGGACTGGCCGACCACCGGCGCGGCTGCCACGAGTCCTCGTCGGGAATGGTCTCGAGCTCGGTCGTGTACTCGACGACGAACCCGCCGGGGCCCTGGAAGTAGGAGTAGACGTTGTCCCCGGCGCTGTGCCGGCCGGGACCCCACAGGGGCCGGTGCCCGGAGCGGATCATGCGCCCGGTGCCCCGGAGGTACTCGTCGAGCCCCCGCATCTCGAACGAGACGTGGTTGAGGCCGGGCACGCGGCGGTGGGCGATGGCCAGGTTGTGGTGCTCGCTGTTGGCGCGGAGGAAGCACATCCGGTCCTCCAGCCAGTCGGACAGCCGCAGGCCCAGGTAGCGCTCGTAGAACGCCATGAGACCGGCCACGTCCGGGCTGTCGAGCACCACGTGGCTGAGCTTGCGGGGCACGGACTCGCGCTCCTCGAGCTCGCGGGCCGGCTTGGCCGACACCTCGCAGCTGACCTCGACCAGGCGGCCGTCCGGGTCGAAGAACCGGAACCCGTAGCCCCCACCGGGGGTCGTCAGCACGGCGGGCTCCGTGGCCAGGCGGACGCCGTCGGTGCCCAGGCGGGCCGCCAGCGCGTCCACCGAGGCCCGGTCCCGGCCGGCGAAGGCGATGAGGTCGGTCCGCTTCTCCGCGGCCCGGCGCACCCGGACGATGTAGGGCTCGGTACTGCCGACCGAGCCGAAGAAGGCGATGTCCCCGTCGTCGGCGACCCGGTAGAGGCCCCAGATGCCCTCGTAGAAGGCCACCGCCTCGGCGTAGTCCGGGGTCGCGAGGGCCACGTACCGGATGTGGGTGACCGGCGACCGGCGCGCCATCTCCGAGGGCAGCTCGCCGCGCCGCGGCAGCGGTGGAGGCAGGGGCGGGAGCGGGCGCGGTCCTGGGGGGACCGCGGCGGAGACGTCCGCGCGGGCGTCAGGGGTGACTGTCATGGAGGCCTTCCGATCGGTGAGTGGGCGTCGCGAAGCAGCCGGCCGGCGGCGTGCGCGCGGTCGGTCGGGGAGCCGGGTCGCTCCTGGGGATGCGCTCAGGCGGGCTGGGCGAGGACGTCCTGCACGGCGGCCATCTGGCCGGGCACGTGCTCGCGGATCTGCTCGGCGACCTGGGCGAGGTTCCCGGCGTGGACCTGCATCTCCGCGTCGAGGATGGCCCGGGAGGCCTGCTGGACGAACCGGGCGCGGGGGAAGCGACGCTGCTGGAAGTCCTCGAGCGTCCGGGACAGCGGACCGGGCGCGTCGAGCATCTCGGCGATCACGACGGCGTCCTCCAGCGCCATCGCCGCACCCTGGGTGAGGTGCGGGGTGCAGGCGTGCGCGGCGTCCCCGAGGACGCCGACCCGGCCGACGAACCAGGGCAGCGGCAGGAAGACCTCGGACAGGGGGCTGTAGACGATGCCCTCGGGCCCGTCGATCGCGTCCCGGAGCCGGCCCGGCAGGCCACCGAAGCCGTCGAGCCGCTTGCGCAGGAGCGTGTCGAACTCCTCCGGCCGGTGCCGCGGGTTGCCGGGCTCGGGGGTGACGTGCAGGAGGTACATCCACTCCTCGCTGAGCGGGATGACGCCGGCCTTGGCGTCGGGCCCCTGGAAGAGGATCGAGGAGGTGACCTCCGGTTCCCGGGGAACGGTGAGCCGCCAGACCGAGTAGCCGGTGAAGACCGGCTCGACCGCGGTGCCGAACAGCCGCCGGCGCATCGGGGACCGGATCCCGTCGAAGGCGAGGACCAGGTCGTAGCGGCCCTGTCCCCCGTCGGTGAACGTGACGTCGACGCCGGCGGCGTCCTGCGCCAGGTCCGCCACGGTCACGCCGTAGCGCACGGTCACCCCGGCCCGGTCGACGGCTCCCTGCAGGATGCGCTGGAGGTCCTTGCGGGACAGCGCGTTGTTGGCCGGCACGTCGCCGTCGCCGTCCGCCGGCACGTCGACGATGAGCTCACCGTTGTAGTCGCAGAACCGGGTGCGGTCGTACTGGTAGCCGGCCGCCAGGCACTCCTCCAGCACGCCGAGGGTGCGCAGTGCCCGCAGGCTGTTGGCCGGCTGGTTGATCCCGACCCCGTAGACCGCGCCGTCCTGGCTCACCTCGACGACGTCGACGTCGTGACCCCGCTGGGCGAGCGCGGCGCAGGCCCCCAGGCCACCGGTCCCCGCACCGACGATCAGTACGCGCATCGCCTGCCTCCTGCCCGGTCCGCTGTCCGCTGTTGCACGGGTCACAAGCTAGGGCGGGGCGGCGGTGATCGATTAACGGTCCGTGGTCATGCGATGCATGGCTGTCAGTGATCCACGACACCGGTCCGGCACGATGGACGCATGTCCGCGGACAAGCGCCTGCACCAACTGGACCTGAACCTGCTGCTCCCGCTGGACGCGCTGCTGACCGAGCGCCACGTCACCCGGGCGGCCGAGCGGCTGAGCCTCGGGCAGTCGGGGATGAGCGCCGCACTGGCGCGCCTGCGCAAGGTGTTCGACGACCGGCTCCTCGTCCGCAACGGCCGGGCCCTGGAACTCACCCCCCTGGGACAGGCGCTGGTCGATCCCGTCCGGGACGCGGTCAGTTCCCTGGAACGCATCCTGTCCACCACGCCGCACTTCGACCCCGCCCGCACCGCGCGCACCTTCCGGGTGGTCGCCAGCGACTACGTGATCCTCGTGCTGCTGCGGCCGCTGCTCGAGCGCCTCTACGCCGAGGCCCCGCTGGTCAAGGTCGGGGTCAACCCGATCACGACCGGCTACGTCACCGAGCTGGAGCGCGCCTCGATCGACCTGCTGATCATGCCCAAGGAGGTGACGGCGGTCCCGGCCGGGCAGTTCGCCCAGCGCGAGCTGTACACCGACCGGTACGTGTGCGCGGTGTCCCGTGACAACCGCGAGGTCGGGGACACGATCACCACCCGCACGCTCTCGGAGCTGCCGTACCTGACGTACAACCCCAACCACCTGCCGGCCTACGTCGACGTGCAGCTCGACGCCATGGGCGTGCCGCGCAACCTCGCGCTGTCGACGCAGAGCTTCGTCATGGCCCCGCTGCTCCTGCCGGGGACGCCGATGCTCGCGTTCGTCCACGAGCGGCTGACCACGCGGCGGGAGTACGAGGAGGTCCGGGTCCTCGAACCGCCCGTGCCCCTGGAGCCGATCACGGAGACGATGTACTGGCACCCCGTCTTCGACCGGGATCCCGGCCACCGCTGGCTGCGGGAACGCCTCATCGCCCTCGCCGACGACCTGGACACCCCGGCAGCGGAGGCGGCCCCGGTCATCACGGCCGGCGATGACTGAGATCACCACGCGCTCGTAGCGGACGGCGGATCGCGGCACTAGACACGATCCGATCCGCCGCGGAGCCAGCCCTCCGCCGGCACCCCCCGCCGACGAGAGGCCCGCCTCCATGCCAGCAGCGTCCCCGCCCTTCGCCTTCGGCTGCTTCCGCTCGCCCGACGGAACCGACTTCTGCGGCGCCGTCCTCGACGAGCGGACCATGCCGGTCGACCGGCTGGGAACCGACGTCCGGACGCCCGAGGAGCTGCTCGACCGCTGGTCCGAGGTCCTCCCGGTCGTGGCCGACGCGGTCGCCGCGCTGTCGGCCTCCGGGGCGTGGGCCGCCGAGGCGGTCCCGGTGTCGGACCTGCGCGTGCTGGCCCCGGTCCGGCCCCGGCAGGTGTTCCAGAGCGGCGCCAACTACCGCACCCACGTCGTGCAGCTGCAGATCGCCGCCGCCCGCGGCTCCGGGCAGGATCCCGAGGTGGTCCGCCAGGAGGCGGAGGAGATGATGCGGCGGCGGGCGGAGACCGGCACGCCCTACGTCTTCATCGGTCTGCCGAGCGCGCTGTGCGGTCCCTTCGACGATGTCGTGCTGCCCGGCACCGGGACGCAGCACGACTGGGAGCTGGAGCTGGCCGCGGTCATCGGCCGCACCACCTACCGGGTGTCGCGCGAGCACGCGCTCGACTCCGTCGCCGGGTACACGATCGTCAACGACGTCACGACGCGCGACCGGGTCTTCCGCCCCGACATGCCGGGGCTGGGCACCGACTGGCTGGCCGGGAAGAACGCGCCCACGTTCCTGCCGACCGGCCCCTGGCTGGTCCCCGCCGCGTTCGTCCCGGACCCGATGGACCTCACGGTGACGCTGCGCCTCAACGGCGAGGTCATGCAGGACGAGAGCACCTCGGACATGATCTTCGACGTCGCGCAGCTCATCAGCCACGTCAGCGAGATCACGCCCCTGCAGCCCGGCGACCTGGTGCTGACCGGTTCCCCTGCCGGCAACGGCGCCCACTACGGCCGCTACCTCACCCCGGGCGACGTCATGACCGGCTCGATCACCGGCCTGGGCACCCAGCAGAACGCGTGCGTGCGCCCGTGAACGGCGGGACGGACCGCGTCGTCGACGTGCACGCCCACGTCCAGGTGCCGGCCGTGGACGAGCTGGTCCGGGACCGGCCGGAGCTGGCCGCGGACCTCCAGGCCCAGCTGCGCACCTTCGGCCCGGTGTCGATGGAGCTCAACCGCGAGCTCGCCCTGGGCAGCTACCGCCCGTACCTGCTGGAGACGGAGCGGCGGCTGGCGCAGATGGACACCAGCGGGGTCGACGTCCAGGCGGTCAGCGTCACGCCGGTCCAGTACCACTACTGGGCCCCCCGGGGCCTGGCCGAGGAGATCGTGGCCGCGGTCAACGAGCACATCGCCGGGCTGGCGGCCGCGCGACCGGACCGGCTCACCGGGCTGGCCACCGTCTCCCTGCAGGACCCGGAGCTGGCCGCCGACCAGCTCCGCACCGCCGTCGGCACCCTCGGACTGCGCGGGATGGCGATCTCGACCAGCGCCGCCGGGCGCGACTTCTCCGACCGGTCCTTCGACCCGCTCTGGGCGGCCGCGGAGGAGACCGGTGCCTTCGTGTTCGTCCACCCGTGGGGCTGCAGCCTGGAGGGGCGGCTGACCGAGTTCTACCTCGGCAACGTCATCGGCCAGCCGCTCGAGACCACCCTCGCGCTGTCGCACATGGTCTTCGGTGGCGTCTTCGACCGCTTCCCCGGCCTGCGGGTCTGCGGCGCGCACGGCGGCGGCTACTTCCCCGTCTACCTGGGCCGCGCCGACCACGCCTACGAGGTCCGGCCGGAGAGCCGGACGATGCAGCGGCGCCCGTCGGAGTACCTCGGCTCCCTGTACTTCGACTCGCTGGTCTACCGGCCGGACGGCCTGCAGCACCTGGTCGACGTCGCCGGCGCCGGGCACGTGCTCATCGGCACCGACTACCCGTTCGACATGGGCGTGACCGACCCCGTCACCCGGCTGGACCGGCTCGCGCTCCCCCCGGAGGACCGGGCGGCGATCGCCGGCGGCACCGCGGCCGCCCTGCTGCGGCTGTCCTGATCCGCCCCACCCCCGCCCGAGGAGCGACGATGCGCTGGACCACCTACCTGTCCCCCCAGGACGGACGGCAGCACTGCGGCCTGCTGGTCGACGACGAGCTGTTCGGCCTGGCCCACCCGGGCTCGCTCACCGACCTGCTCGTCGCGGGGGCCGACCTCGCGGCGCAGGCGGCGGCGGCACGGGCCACGCCCTTCGAGGTGCTCGGCCTGGGCGCGACGGCGCTGTGCGCGCCCGTGCCCACGCCGCCGTCCATCCGGGACTTCATGGCGTTCGAGGAGCACGTGGTCACCTCGACCCGCGCCCTCGGCCAGGAGATGGACCCGGACTGGTACGAGATCCCCGTCTTCTACTTCAGCAACCCGGCCGCCGTGCGCGGGCCGGCCGATGACATCCCGATCGCGCCGGGCTCCCAGCAGTTCGACTTCGAGCTGGAGGTCGCCGCCGTGGTGGGCACGGCCGGCGCCGACCTCTCCCCCGACACCGCCGAGCAGCACGTCGCCGGCTACCTGCTCCTGTGCGACTGGAGCGCGCGCGACCTGCAGGCGCGGGAGATGCGCCAGCAGCTCGGCCCGGCGAAGGGCAAGGACACCGCCACCAGCCTGGGCCCCTGGCTGGTCACGCCCGACGAGCTCGAGCCGCTCCGGGCCGGCAACGGCTACGACCTCGGCATGCGCGCCTCGGTCAACGGGCGGCCCTACAGCAAGGGCAGCATGGCCACGATCCACTGGTCGTTCGGGCAGCTGCTGGCCTACGCCTCCCGCGGCACCGAGCTGCGGCCCGGCGACGTCATCGGCAGCGGCACGGTGGGCACCGGCTGCATCCTCGAGCTCTCCCGCACCCACGGCAGCGACGCCTTCCCCTGGCTGGCCGCCGGCGACGTCGTGCGCCTGGAGGCCGACCATCTCGGCGCCATCGAGTCGCGGATCGTGCCCGGGGTCGCCCCGGTCCCCCTGCGGTGATCCTCCGCCGGGCGCCGTGCCCGGGTCAGCGCGTCCGGCGGTGGATCGACTTGTAGGCCACGTACGCCGACAGCCCCTCGATGCCGTACTCGACCCCGAGCCCGGAGTCGTGCCGGCCGCCGAAGGGCGCGTCGTGGTTCGAGGCGAAGAACCCCATGCCGACCGAGCCGGTGTCCATCCGCTCGGCGACGGCGAACGCCCGGTCGGGGTCGGCGGAGAACACGATGCCGCCCAGGCCGAACCCGGTGCCGTTGGCCAGCTCGAGCGCCTCGTCGAGGGTCTCGTAGCGCAGCACGGTGACCACCGGGCCGAACACCTCCTCGCGGGCCACCCGCATGTCCGGGGTGACGTCGGCGAGCACGGTCGGCTCGACGAACCACCCGCGGCCCCGGTCGGCCGGGCGGCCGCCGGTGGTCACCCGGGCGCCCTCCTCCCGGGCCGAGTCGAGGAAGCCGAGCACCGTCTCGTACTGCCGCCGGGTGGCCAGCGGGCCGACCTCGGTGTCCTCGTCGAGGGGGTCGCCCAGCCGGGCCGCGGCGACGGTCCGCGTCACCACGTCGACCACCTCGTCGTAGCGCCGCGCGGGCGCCAGGATCCGCGTGGAGATGTAGCAGGTCTGCCCGCTGTTGCGCATGCACGAGCGGAGCAGCACGCCGGCCATCGCGTCGAGGTCGGCGTCGTCCAGCACGATCGCCGAGGACTTGCCGCCCAGCTCCAGGGTCACCGGCCGCAGCAGCTCGCCGCAGGCCGCGCCGATCCGCCGTCCCACGGCGGTGGAGCCGGTGAACGCGACCTTGGCCGTGCGCGGGTGGCGCACCAGCGCGTCGCCGACCCGCCCGGCCCCGGTCACCAGGTTCACCACGCCGTCCGGCACGCCGGCGGCCTGCACCGCCTCGACGACGAACCGGATCGACAGCGGGGTGGACTCCGCGGGCTTGAGGACGACGGTGCAGCCGGCCAGCAGCGCCGGCGCCAGCTTCACGACCATGAGGTTGATCGGGAAGTTCCACGGCGCGATGAGCACGCAGACGCCCACCGGGTCGCGCCGGACGACGGACTCCGCCCCGCCGGCCGGGAACGGGCGGACGTCGTCGTCGGCCAGCCACGGGGCCAGCCCGGCCACGTGCCGCAGGATGCCCGCGGCGTTGGCCGCCGCGCCGCGCGTCTCGGCCACCGGCGAGCCGTTCTCCCGCGTGCAGGTCAGCGCCATGACCTCGGCCCGCCGCTCCACCTCGTCGGCGATGCGCAGCAGGTACCCGGCGCGCTCGGCCGGGCTCAGCCGCGGCCACGGGCCGGTGCGGAAGGCCCGGTCGGCCGCGGCCATCGCCGCGTCGACGTCCTCGTCGGAGGCGTCGGGCACCGAGCCCCAGGCCTCCCCGGTGGCCGGGTCGACGACGGCCAGCCGGCCGGCGCCCGCGGCCGGGCGCCACTCCCCCGCGACGAACAGGTCGTCGACGGCGGCGTAGGGCAGCTCCAGGCCGGCCCGGCGGTCGGCGGCCACCGCGGTCACCGCAGCACCGCCGTCTTGAGCAGCGCCTCCGAGCGGGCGAGGTCCGCGCGCGCCATCGCGATCGCGGCCTCGGTGAGCAGCTCGGGCACGATCTCGCGGGCCAGCCGGTCGCAGTAGGTCGCCGGGTCCATCCGGAACCAGCCCGAGGCCAGCGCGATGCCCGCGTGGTCGAAGCGCCACAGCCGGTCGGCGTCGCGCACCAGCGCGTCCTCCAGCGTGTGCGCCTCCTTGCGGGTGTCGTGCCCGTCGATGATCGCCACGACGGCGTCGACGAACTCCGGCTCGTAGCCCAGCGGCGGCAGCACCTCGCGGGCGATCAGGCAGCCCTGCTTCTCGTGCTCGAACCGGATGGCGGCCTTGCGCCAGTCGCCGGTGAACCCCTCGGAGAGGATCCGCTCCTCGTCCACCCGGCCCCAGCCGGTGTCGTGCAGCAGGATCGCCACCCGCACCACCTGCCGGTCGGCCTCGGGGTAGGCGTCGCACAGCCGCTCGGCGTAGGCCAGCGAGATGGGCAGGTGGATGTCGTTGCTGCGGGTCCGCGTCTCGGGCACCACGGCGGCCCACACGGGGTCGAGGCCCTCCCCCGGTGCCGGGGTCAGCGAGATCGGCGAGGTGTCCACGGGCCGGTCGGTCGGCACCGGGGTGGGCGGGAGTGCGGTCCTCATGAGCTCTGGTTCCTCGTCTGCGCGGCGTCGGCCGCGACGGTGATCGACTTCAGCGGCACCGACGGGTCGGCGGCCCGGTCGGCAGGGACGGCGGCGCCGGCGGCCAGCGCCGCCTTGACCGCCATGAAGTCCAGGGGCGCGTTGACGCACTCGGCGGCGAGCACCCGCTCCTCCCGGTAGTGCAGGACGGTGAAGCGGCCGCGCGCGTCGTCCCTCCGGACGACGGTGCGGTCCGCGCCGCGGGTCAGGCCGGCGATCTGCAGCTTCAGCGAGCCCTGGTTGGACCAGAACCACGGGATGCCGGCGTACTCCTGGCGGCGGCCGGTGATCGCGTAGGCGGCGACCTTGGCGTGCTCGATCGCGTTGTTGACGCTCTCCAGGCGCACCCGGTCGCCGGGCGGCGAGCCGGGCACCGGGTTGGGCAGGTCGGCGCAGTCGCCGACGGCGACGGTGACCCCGTCGGAGGTGAGCGCGTACCCGTCGACGACGATGCCGTCGCCGACGGCCAGCCCCATCGACTCGGCGAGCTCGGTGTTGGGCACCGCCCCGATGCCCACCAGCACGAGGTCGGCGGGCAGCTCGCGGCCGTCGGCCAGCCGCACCGCGCCCACGGCGTCCCCGCGGGCGACCAGCTCGGTCACCTGCGCGCCGAGCTCGATCCCGATGCCGGCGGCGGTGTGGTGCGCCTGCAGGTACTCGGCGACCTCCGGGCCCACGGCCCGGCCCAGCAGCCGCGGCCCGGCCTCGAGCACGGTCACCCGCTTGCCCATGGTCGTGAGGCTGGCCGCGGCCTCCAGGCCCACGAAGCCACCGCCGACCACCACGACGTCGGTCGCCTGCGGCGCGCGCGCCTTGAGCTCGAGGGCGTCGTCGGCGCTGCGCAGGTAGAGGACGCCGGGCAGGTCGGCCCCCGGCAGCGTCACCCGCCGGGCCCGCGCGCCGACGGTGAGCGCCAGCCGGTCGAAGTCGAAGGCGCGCCCCGAGGCGGCGAAGGCGGTGCCCGAACCGTCGTCCTTCTTCTCCACCCGGACGATCCGCTCGTTGGTGACCAGCGTGATCCGGTGCTCGTCCCAGTACTCCTGGGTGCGGAAGATCAGCTTCTCCTTGCCGACGGTGCCCTGCAGGAACTCCTTGGACAGCGCCGGCCGCTGGTAGGGGCGGTGGTCCTCGTCCCCGAGCAGGGTGATCGGCTCGTCGTACCCGAGGGCCCGCAGCGAGCCCACGAGCTGGACGCCGGCCTGCGAGGCGCCGACGACGAGCAGCCCGGCCACGGTCAGACCTGCCGCTCGGGGGTGGTCACGTGCAGGTCCGTGTCCTCGGTCACCGGGAGCTGGCAGGACAGCCGGGAGGTCTCCTGCCGGTCGGCGGCCGCGCCGTAGAGCATCTCGTCCTCCATCTCCTCCATGGGCGGCAGCGCCGGGAGGTCGGCGGGGTCGACGTACACGTGGCAGGTGGCGCAGGACAGCGAGCCGCCGCACTCGGCGACGATGCCCGGCACGCCGTTGCGGACGGCGGTCTCCATGACCGAGTCGCCGGGGTTGGCCTCGACCACGCGGGTGTCGCCCGCGGCGTCGGTGAAGGTGACCTTCGGCATGGGGGTTCTCCTGGTGCTGGGGGTCAGATGAACTGCCGGCCGCCGTCGACGACCAGGGTCTGGCCGGTGACGAAGCCGCTGTCGGGTCCGGCGAGGAACAGCGCCGCGCCGACGACGTCCTCGGGGCGGCTGGCCCGGCGGAGGGCGCCGCGGTCGACGCCGTACTGCTCGGCGTCGGCGACCAGGCCGTAGCTGGCCTCGGTGAGGGTGAAGCCGGGGGCGATGGCGTTGACGCCGATCGACCGGCGGCCGAGCTCCTTGGCCATGACGCGGGTGAGCGCGATGACCCCGCCCTTGGAGGCCACGTAGTGCGCCCACTGCTCCGAGCCGCTGTACACGGTGGCCGAGGCCAGGTTCACCACCCGCGCGCCCTCGGGCAGGTACCGGCTGCAGGCCCGCACCACCAGCCACGGGCCCTTGAGGTTGACCGCCATGACGCGGTCCCACTCGGCGGGGTCGATCTCCTCCAGCGGCGCCCGGGTGAGGGTCGCGTAGACCGCGGCGTTGTTGACGACGACGTCGATCCGGCCGTCCCCGAACCCGGCCACGGCCGCGGCGACCTCGGCCACCGACTCCGCGGAGGTGACGTCCACCCGGCCCGACCAGGCCGGCACCCCCTCCTTCTCGACCAGCCGGGCGGTCTCGGCCACCCCGTCGGCGTCGAGGTCGGCCACCGCGACGCGGTAGCCGCGCCCGGCGAAGCCGAGGGCGAAGGCCCGGCCCAGGCCGCCGGCCGCGCCCGTGACCAGCACGGTGCGGCCGGCGCCCTCGGCGCCTGCAGCGGTCGCGCCGCCGGCAGCGGTCACGGCTGCTCCGCCAGGATCTCCACCCGCCCGGCGGAGCCGTCGACGCGGATCAGCTGGCCGGTGCGGATGGTGGTGGAGGCGCTGCCGGTGCCGGTGACGGCGGGCAGCCCGTACTCGCGGCAGACGATCGCCGCGTGGCTCATCATCCCGCCGATGTCGGTGACGGTGGCCTTGATCTTGCCGAAGATCGGGCCCCAGGACGGCGCGGTGATGGTGGCGACCAGGATCTCGCCCTGCTGCACCTCGCCGAGCTGGTCGGCGTGGGTGATCACGCGGGCCGGGCCCTCGACCACCCCCGGCGAGGCGGCCATGCCGGTGATCGCGCCGTCGTCCTCGGCGTCGTCGTCCCCGAGCCACTGCTGCACCTGCTCGGTGGTGATGCCGTAGAGCATCATCGTGAACGGCTCGGTGATCTGCGCCGGCGGCGTGTTCAGCGCCGGCTGCGGGCGCTGGGAGGCCAGCGCGTCGATGATCCCGCGGCGGCGCTCGATCTCCGCCGGCCAGTAGTGCGGCCCGGTCGGCTCGGCGCCGACGGCCCAGCCGGTGACGAGGTCGAAGATCGCGTCGCGCACCTCGCCGCGGGTCAGGTACAGCATGTCGGCCGGATCGGCCCAGAAGCCGGCGTCGGCGAAGACCGCCCCGAGCTGCCGGACCTTGCGCCAGAAGACGCCCATGGTCCAGTGCTCGATGTAGAAGTTGTGGTTCTCGACGTAGGGGTAGGCGGTGGCGGCCAGCCCGCGCTTGGCGTCGAACAGCGCCAGGTTCTCGCCGTCGAGCAGCTCGCGGTACTCCTCGACCACCCGGTCGCGCTCCCGGACCAGCTCCTCGACCGGCCGCATGATCCGCTCGCCGGCGTCCAGCCGGCGGACGTAGTCCTGGATGAAGGCCAGGGGGATCTCCTGGTGCTCGATCCAGTACTTGTCGTGGCCGTAGAACCCGTTGCCGATGGTGAAGTTGAACCAGGGGTCCTGCGCGGCGGTGTACGCGTCCAGCCACTCCTGGCCGCCGTCGGCCGCGGCGAAGCGGGCGAGGGTGCCGTCGACGTCGGTCGGGTCCTCCAGGCAGTCCTGCAGGCCCAGCCGGACGGCGAGCGCGGCGAGGGCCTTGAGCTCGTCGTCGGGCCGGAACAGCTCCATGTCCACGCCCTGGACCATCTTGGCGATCGCCTGGTCGGGGATGCCCGGGAAGACCTGCTTGCAGAAGCCGAAGAAGTCCAGGTAGGCGAGGTAGCCGAGGTTGAGGAACTCGAAGTGGTACTGCCAGTTCTGGTAGCAGAGCTGGATCAGCCGGTCGTAGTTCTCCATCAGGACCTCGGAGCCGTCCTTGGCCTTGCCGCTGACGATGTCGTCGAAGGGCACGGCGTCGGGCAGCGGCGCGAACTCCAGCGCGGCCATCTCGTCGATCGTGGCGCGCACCTTGGACTTCCACTGCTCCAGCAGGCTGTCCCAGTTCTGGAAGTAGTGGCCGGCGCGGCGCTCGAACTCGGGCACGCGGGCGGCGATCTGGTCCTCGGGCACCGGCACCGGGCTCATGTAGAGGTAGCCCAGGTGGATCTTGAACTCGATGCCGTTGGCCGGCGGGATGAGCAGGTGGCGGGTGTTGTACTGCCCGAGGCACTTGACGGCGAACTCCCCGCCGATGGTCTCGAACGGCTTGAACACCGTCGGCCAGTGCTGGCTGTCGCAGAACCAGAACTTCTCGTCCTCCGCGCCGCTGAGGTTCTGGAAGACGAGGTTGTACGGATACAGCTGCTCCCACCCCTCGGCGCCGGCGGGCACCGGCAGCTGCGACGGCTTCGGGAAGGACTTCAGGGACGGCTGCACTGCGGTCATGGCGGGTCCTGTCGTGGGCAGGGGCGGGGACCGCGGGCCGGGGACGGCGCCGCGGGCGGTTCGGCGGTGCGGGAGGAGCCGGTGCGGTCAGCGCCGGCCGAGGCCGGCGGTCAGCGACGAGGTGATGCCGGAGAGGCTGAAGCCGGGTGCGCCGGCCGGCACCGGGGCCGGGGCCGGCGCCGCGGGAGCCGGGGCGGCGGAGTGCACGGTCTCGGGCCGGGCCTGCAGGAGCAGCAGGTCCTGCCCGGGCGGGAGGTCGGCGTCGAGGGCCCACTCGACGTCCTGCGGGCAGCGGTAGTGCTTCTCCGCCCGCTTGGCCAGCGCGGCCACCGCGGTGAGCTCGTCGGGGGTCAGGCAGCGCCGGCGGCGGCGCTCCTCCTCGACCTCCCGCTCGACCAGCCGGCCGGCCTCGGCGTCGGGCACCAGCTCGGCGTGCTTGTCGCCGACGGTCTCGGAGACCACGCAGAGCAGCACCTTGTCCAGCACCACGTTGTCCGGGGTGACCTGGCCGGAGACCACCATCTCCCCCACGCCCCAGGAGGCGTCGACGACGATCTTCGAGCGGTCGCCGGTGGCCGGGTCGAGGGTGATCGCCACCCCGGCGACGCGGGCGTTGACCATCTTCTGCACCGCGACCGCCATCGCCAGCCCCTCGTCGGGGATGCCGTTGCGCAGCCGGTAGAGGATCGCCCGGCTGGTGTACAGCGAGGCGAAGCAGGCGCGGAGGGCGTGCAGCACCGCCTCGGCGCCGCGCACCCACAGGTAGGTGTCCTGCTGCCCGGCGAAGCTGGCACCCGGCAGGTCCTCGGCGGTGGCCGACGAGCGGACGGCGACCGGCACCTCCTCGGGGAACCGCGACTGCAGCGCCGCGTAGGCGGCCAGCACGTCGGCGCGCAGGTCCTCGGGGAACTCGCGCGAGCAGATCGCCTGGCGGATCCGCGCCGAGGCCGCGTCGACGCCGGCGACGTCGTCGGGGTCGAGGCCGGCCAGCTCGCGGGCGATCTCGCCGGCGACGCCCGAGCGCTCGACGACGGCCTCGTAGTGGGCGGTGGTGACCGCGAAGCCGGGCGGGACGGGCATCCCCGCGGCGGTCATCGTGACCAGCGAGGCGCACTTGCCGCCCAGCAGCTCGACGGTCGGCTCGCTGCCGCCGTCGAAGAACCGGATGTAGCGGGTGTCCTGCACGTCAGGCCTCCCAGGTGACGGGGACGCTGCGGGGCGCCCGGAAGGAGAGGTTGTCGCCGAAGCGGATGGCCGAGCCGTCGACCAGGCGCAGGCCGGGCGCCAGGCGGGCGGTCTCCTCGACCGCGACGCGGGTCTGCAGCTTGGCCAGCAGGTGGCCCAGGCAGAAGTGGATGCCGAACCCGAACGCCAGGTGCTCGCGGGCGTTGGGCCGGTCGAGGTCGAAGGTGTCGGGGTCGGGGAAGTGCGTCTCGTCCCGGTTGGCCGACCCCATGACCAGCAGCAGCTGCGCGCCGGCCGGGATCGTCACGCCGCCGACCGTGGCGTCGCGCAGCGCCCGGCGCCGCCAGGCCACGATGGAGGGGCTGTAGCGCAGCACCTCGTCGACCGCGGCCGGGATGCGGGCCGGGTCCTCGACCACGCGGGCCCACTGGTCGGGGTGGTCGAGCAGCACCCGCAGGGTGTTGGAGATGAGCGTCGTCGTCGTCTCGTGGCCGGCGAACAGCAGGCTGTAGCAGACCGAGGCGATCTCGTGGTCGGTGATCTCCTCCCCTGCCTGCTGGGCGCGGACCAGGTCGCCGACCAGGCTGTCGCGCTCCTCGGCGTGGGCCTCGGCGACCAGCCGCCGGCACTCCTGCCAGTACTCGACGAGGTTGTGCGCGTGCGGCACCTGCTCCTCGTCGCTGAGGTCGCCCCAGGTCATGGCGGCCCGGGAGTCCGACCAGCGCTTGTAGGTGTCGACCTGGGCGGTGTCGGCACCGATGAGGGTCAGGATGGTGACGGTCGGGACGTCGTAGGCGAGGTCGGCCACCAGGTCGCCGCGCCGCTCGGGCCGGGCCAGCATGGCCTCCAGCAGGCGGACGACGTGCGCCCGGATGGCGGGCTCGAGGACCTTGTACCGGCGCGGCGTGAACGCCTTCTGGACGATCTTGCGGATCCGCGTGTGGTCCGGGGGGATGCGGGCCGAGAGCCCGGAGTAGGCGGTGAAGCCGCCCTCGTCCATGATCCGCTTCGCCTGCGGGCCCCGCTCGCGCACCGGCGCCTGGGCGTTCTCGCTGCTGAAGGTCTCCCAGTCGGCGAAGACGGCCTTGACGTCGTCGTAGCGGCTGACCACCCAGTAGCCGATCCGGTCGTCGTAGGCCACCGGGGCCTCGGCGCGCAGCGCGGCGTAGGCCGGGAAGGGGTCGTCCTGCGCGAACGGCTGGTAGCCGTGGTGGGCGGGGCACCCCGCCGGGGCGCTGACGGGCATCTCCAGGGACTGCGACACCGGGTGTTCCTCGATCCGTCGGCTGGGCCGTGACGCACCGAGTGAACGCCCGCGGTGGCGCGGGCCACAACGCCGGGCTTTCGGTGGGTGAAAGCGGCTTCCCGGGATCAGGACGTCCGTCGAGGTCGAGGCGCCGCCGCGGCCTGCCACGGACGGCGCGAGACCGCGGCGGCGATCCGGCCGGCGACCCCCTGCATCGCCGGCAGGTGCCGCGTCATCTGCGCGGCCTGGGTGGACAGCACCGACAGGCCCACGGCGGCCACCGCCTCCTCCGGGCCGCGCAGCACGGGGACGGCGATGGAGCAGGCGCCCGGCCGCACCTCCTCGAAGGTGGTGGCGTGGCCCTGCTCGCGGATCCGCTCCAGCTCCTCCAGCAGCCGCCCGGGGTGCACGTGGGTGCGCGCGGTCGGCGCCTCGAGGGGACCGCTCACGTAGGCGTCCCACACCCACCGCTCCTCGTAGGCCAGCAGCACCTTGCCGACCGCGGTGGCGTGCAAGGGCAGCCGGCCGCCCACCCGGGAGGCCCGCGGCACGCGGGTGGAGCCGTAGACGCGGTCGACGTAGAGCGCCTCGCGGCCCTCGCGGACGGCGAGGTGGGTGGTCTCGTGGGTGAGCGAGAAGAGGTCCTGCAGGTGCGGGCGGGCGGCGTCCCGCAGCTGCCGGCCGCCGTGCTGGGCGACCTCCCACAGCCGCAGGCCCACCTGGTAGCGGCCGGTCGCGTCGCGCTCCAGCGCGCCCCACGCCGTGAGCTCCCGGACCAGCCGGTGCGCCGTCGGCAGCGGCAGCCGGGCGGACTCGGCGATCTGGGTGAGGGACTGCGAGGCCGGGCCGGACTCGAACGCCTCCAGGATGCGCAGCACCCGGGAGGTCACCGACTCCCCCGGGCCCCGCTCCGCGGTCACCGCGCCGCCCTCCTCCCCGGCGGCACCGGTCACCGCGCTCAGCCGAGTGTGACGCGCTGCGGCGCGGAGTCCAGCGAGGCCACCGCGGCCAGTGCCCGGGCCATCGTCCTCGCGGCGTCGGTGAACAGGTGGTCGTGCACCCGGCTGCCGATCAGCCGGTGCGCCTGCTCCCGGGTCAGGCCGAACCAGTCCATGACGGTGTCCACCCCGTGCGGGGTCAGCCGCCACAGCTTGTCGGCGTCCTTCACGAGGGCGTCCTCCAGCGACAGCGCGTGCAGCCGGCTGTCGTGGCCGTCGACGATCTCGGCGATCCGCTCGGTGCGGGCCGGGTCGTGCCCGACGTCGGCGAGCACCTCCCGGGCGATCCGCGCGCCCTCCACCTCGTGCAGCCGCACGAGGTCGGGCCGGCCGCCGCCGGGGGCGATGGCGTCGAGCACCTCGCCGGCCGGCGCCTGCGACCAGCCGGTGTCGTGCAGCAGGATGCCCGGCAGCACCACCTCGGGATCGGCGTCGGGGTGCAGGTCGACCAGCGCCCGGGCCAGGCCGTAGGAGTACAGCGTGTGGACGTCGTTGTCGCGGACGGCGAGGTAGGGCGCCGCGCGCTCCCAGATCGCCGCGTGGCACGGGGTCAGCGCGGCGATGCCCGTCACCGAGGCGGCGTCGGGCAGCCGGGCGGTGACGTCGCGGCCCAGGTGGTTGGTGGTCGGCGCGAGCTTGGGGAGCACCGGTCCAGCCGACCAAGGGGCACCGGCCGGGGCAAGGCCGGCTTTCGCTGGGTGAGAGACCCGGCGGATGGCTAGGTTCGGCCGGTGGGAACCGACCTGCGCCCCTTCCGGGTGCGCGTGCCCGAGGCCGACGTCGACGACCTGCGCGCCCGGCTGCGCGCCACCCGCTGGCCCGAGCCGGAAACGGTGCCGGACTGGTCGCAGGGCGTGCCGCTGGCGGTGCTGCGCGAGCTGTGCGCGCACTGGGCCGACGGCTACGACTGGGCGGCCCGGCAGGCGCGGTTCGACGAGGTCGACCAGTACCGCACCGAGGTCGACGGCCTGGACCTGCACCTGTGGCACGTGCCCTCCCCGCACGCCGGCGCGCTGCCGCTGGTGCTCACGCACGGCTGGCCGGGGTCGGTGCTGGAGTTCCTCGACGTGGTCGGGCCGCTGACCGATCCGGTGCGGTACGGCGGCGACGCCCGGGACGCGTTCACCGTCGTCGCCCCCGCGCTGCCCGGCTTCGGCTGGAGCGGCAGGCCCGCGGAACCCGGCTGGGGACTGGCCCGGATCGCCGACGCCTGGGCCGAGCTGATGGGCCGCCTCGGCTACGACCGGTTCGGCGCCCAGGGCGGCGACTGGGGCGCGCACGTGTCGGCCAACCTGGGCGCGCGGCATCCGGACCGGGTGGCCGGGGTCCACCTGAACATGGTGACCGTGCGGGCGCCGCGCGGGTTCGAGCCCTCGACGGAGCGGGAGCGGCGGGCGGTGGCGGCCGAGGAGCACTACCGCGACGAGGACTCCGGATACGCCGTCCAGCAGCGCACCCGGCCGCAGACGATCGGCTACGCGCTGGCCGACTCCCCCGCCGGGCAGTGCGCGTGGATCCTCGACAAGTTCTGGTCCTGGACCGACGCCGGCGGCGACCCGGTCGCCGCGCTGGGCGCCGACCGGCTGCTGGACCTGCCCTCGGAGTACTGGTTCACCAACTCCGCGGCGTCGTCGGCGCGGATCTACTGGGAGGCCGCGCGCGACCCGGGAGCCCGGCGGCCCCGGGTGGAGGTGCCGACCGGCGTCTCGCTGTTCGCGCGCGACATCTACCAGCCGCTGCGCGAGTGGGCCGCCGAGCAGTACCGGGACCTGCGGATGTGGCGCGAGCACGACCGCGGCGGGCACTTCGCGGCGATGGAGCACCCGGAGCGGCTGGTCGAGGACGTGCGGGAGTTCTTCCGGCCGTTGCGGTGACGCGGTCAGGCCTGCGGCGCCGGCTCGCCCTCGACCGCCGGGATCGTGTCGAGGAGGGCGCCGGCCAGCGCGCGGGCCTGCACCTCCACCTCGGCGTGCAGCCGGTGGAACAGCTCCTGGGCCCGCTCGGCCGGCCACGGCGCGGGCAGCAGCTCCACGGGCAGCTGCGGCTCCTGGCGCAGCGTGAGCCGCCACTCCTCCTGCAGCGCCAGCTGCCGGCCGAGCGCATCGGTGTGCGCGCGGTCGGCGACGCCGCCGTCCCACCGCTCGAGGAACCGCTCGTAGCGGCGGGCCAGGCCGGGGATGTCCCAGACGTCGGCGAGCATCGCCGCGGGGTCGAGGTCGCCGTGCGGCTGGCCGACGAACGCGCGGACGTGCTCGGCGGCCTCCAGCCCGGCCAGCAGCCGGGCCGGGTCGGGGACGGACGGGGCGATCCAGAGCCCGCCCTGCAGGGGCCCGAAGCCGGCCCACAGCAGCCGGGTGCGCAGCTCGTGCCGCTGCCGCTGCCAGGACTCGGGGAGCTTGAAGCTCAGCAGCGTCCAGCGGCCGTCCCAGTGCCGGTTGACCGCGCCGGTGCGCCAGATGCGCACGTATCCGTCGTGCAGCACCTCGACCGACCGCGGGGTCAGGCCGTAGAAGACCTGCCGGCCCTGCCGCCGGCTGACCAGCCGGCCGCGCTTGACCATCCGGGCGATGGCCGACCGGGTGGCGTGCGGCGAGACGCCGATCCGGGACATGACCTCGATCAGGCTCGGCGTGGCGACCATGACCGGGCGGCCGAGCACGTGCGCGCCGTAGAACGTGAGCAGCAGCGACTCGGGCCGGAGGACGACGTCCTCCGGCCCGGCCGTGCTCGGCCCGCTCAGGTCCGGCTCACCGCCGGCCGCGCTGGTCTCGTCCATTCCTGCCATCTTGACCCAGCCCGGGACCTGCGGGAACGCCGCCGGGGAGCGACGTCCCCGCAGGGAGGGAGACGGTCAGGGCTGACCGGGGCACTCCTCCCCGGCGTTGCACGGGCGCAGCAGCCGCTCGGGGGTGGTGTGCACGAACCGCGCCGCCCCGAGGCCGCTGGCCGCGGCGACCCGGTTCAGCGACTGCGGCTGCGCCGCCGAGCCCCAGTGCCCGGTGTCCAGCCGGTACTCCATCGCGCGCAGCGCGGCGAGGTACTCGGCGGGCGTGAAGGTGCAGTGGCCGGGGCCGTCGACGTAGGCGGTGCGCAGCAGGGCGTTGTTCCCCGCCCGGCGGACGACGTCCTCGTAGGTGCGGCTGTGCGCCGGCAGGGCCGAGGCGTCGCCGGTGGTGTTCATCGTCAGCACCGGCACCGCGATCTCCCCGCTGGGTGCGAGGTTCTCCCGGGCGTAGGCGACGGCCTCCGGGTCGGCGGCGATCCGCGGCGCGGCCGCCAGCCGGTCCAGGTCGGCCTGCAGGTCCAGCCCGGCGGCCCGGTACACGGCCTCGACCAGCTGCCGGTGGCCCGACGCCTGGAGCTGCCGCTCGTAGTCGACGCCGACGTTCCAGGAGAAGTTGCCCCCGGCGCGGTACTCGAGCTCCTGCCGCGGCACGCCCATGCCCAGCCGGACGGCGTTCTGCAGGGCGTCGTACATCTGGGCCTGCAGCGCGGCCTGGTCACCGGGGGCCGGCCGCGGATCGGCCGGGTCCACCCACAGCGGCGAGTTGTTCATCGCCGCGGCCAGGGCGATGCGCGCCTGGCCCTCGGGCGTGGTCTGTGCCTGGGCCAGCAGCGAGCCGGCCGTGGCGGCGTCGGCGGGTGCCGGGCCGGGGAACGGCGGGAGGTCCACCAGGTCCAGCTCGACGTCGGTGGCGATCAGCTGGTCGACGACGTAGGTGGCGTCGAGCAGCTGGTTCCACTGCGCCGTGGTGCCGCCCAGGCCGTGGCAGAGCGGGATCGCGCCGTCGATGCGGTCGGGGTACCGCTCGACGATCGCCCCGGTGATGACGCCGCCGAGGGAGCCACCCCAGGCGATCGTGCGGTCGGGGGCGCCGACCTCGGCCTCGAAGACGTCGAGGGCGGCCATCTGGTCGGCCGGGCCCTCCTCCACCGCCCAGCCGAAGTGGGAGTAGGTCGAGGCCAGCAGCGCGTAGCCCTGGTCGAGCAGGGTCTGGCGCAGGTTCTCCGGGCCCGGCAGGGGCGGCGTCTGCACCGGCCCGCCGCGGCTCCAGATGAGCAGGGTGCCGTTCCAGTCGGCGGGCACCTCGTACCGGAACGGCGCCTGCGCGCCGTCGGCGGCCGCGGTCGCGCCGGTGCACACCGCCGTTCCGTCGGCCTGGGTCGAGCAGGCCACCTCGGCGGCGGCCGCGGTCTGCGGCACCAGGGCGATCCCGCCGGCGGTGACCGCCGCGACGGTGAGGAGCAGGCTTCGTCGTCGGAGCATCAGCATCCCTCGTTCGGACCCCGCGGGGTCGGTGGATCCCGATGACCGGCGCCACCGGGGTGGGGGGCGTGGCCGCGCCGGCGCAGGGGCCGGCGCGGCCACTCCCGGTCAGGGCGCGCCGAGCAGCGCGTTGATCTCCTGCGCCTCGGCCTCGGGCACGGGCGTCGGCCGGACGAAGTCGCTCACGTCCTCGCCGTACGGCGAGATCGCGTTCGACACCTCGTTGAAGTAGGTGTTGCCCTCCTCCGACAGCAGGTAGTTCGCGAAGAGCTTCCCGGCGTTCTCGCAGGGGCTGCCGGCGGACAGGCCCAGGCCGATCTCCGGGCCGGTGGTCGGGCTCAGCACGGCGGCCTCCAGCGGGGCGCCGGACTCCTGCAGGCCCGACACGATCGCCGCGACGCCGGGGAAGCCGAGAGCGCCCTCGCCGGCCGCGACGCCCTGCGTGGCCGGGACCGCGGAGTTGTACCAGCGCGGCTCGTTGGCGGCGACGGCCTCGAGGAAGTCGTCGCCGTACTCCTCGCGCATGAGCGCCCAGAACGACAGGTTGGCCGGCGACGACGACGGCTCGGCGAACAGCAGCTCGCCCTTGTTGGCCGGGTCGGCGTAGGCCTCCCACGACTCGGGGGCGGCCTCGACCAGGCCGGTGTTGTAGACCATCGTCGTCGGCACGAGGCTCACCACCGGGGTGGCGCCGTCGTCGGCGGTGTAGTCGGCGGGGAACTCACCGGGGAACGCCGGCAGCCCGGCCTCGTCCACCGGCTGCAGCCAGCCGTTGCCGAGCGCCTCGCCGTAGAACGGCGAGGAGGTCAGCAGGATGACGTCGGCGACGGTGGCCCCGGCCTGCGCCTCGGTGGAGTACCGCTGGCTCAGGTCGGCCGAGACCAGCCGGACGAAGGCGACCGGGATGTCGTACTGCTCGGTGAACGCGTCGGTGACCGACTGCAGGATCGACTCGTCGACGGTGCCGTAGACGGTCAGGCAGTTGTCCTCCTGGGCGGCGGTGACGAGCGCGTCGAGCTCCTCGGAGCTCTCCAGCGTCGGCGCGGCCACCTCCTCGGTGCCGCCGTCGTCCCCTCCCCCGCAGGCGGTGAGGACCATGGTGACGGCGAGGCCGGCACCGAGAGCTCCGATGCTCTTCCGGGTGGTGCGCATGGCGGATCCTTCCTCCGCGCGCATCGGCGCGGGGTGTGCAGGGTGTGCAGGGATGGCGGTGCGGGTCGTCAGGCGGGGCGCACGTCGGCCTGCAGGGGCGCCCTCCCTCCACCGGCCGGCCGCGGGAGCAGCCGGCGCTCGAGGAACTCGCTGACCGCCCGGTCCAGGGTGTCGGGACCGCCGGTGCGGGGATCGGCGTTGTTGGCGTGGATCTCCAGCACCGGGATGCCGGCGTCCTCCAGCGCGCGGGTGGTGAACCAGCTGCCGGGCACGTCGTCGGCGACCAGGTGGACGACGCCGTCCACGCCGTGGGTGCGCGCCTGCTCCACGTACCACTCCGTGCTCCACGGGGGCGTGTAGAGCTGGTCGGTGAGGCCGGCGAAGCGGCCGGCCAGCGCGCGCACCGGGTCGGGGCCGTAGCGGGCGTATCCGTCGGCCGCGATCGCCAGGTACATCGACCAGACGAAGACCGCGCCGTAGCGCTCCTCGAACCGCCGGTAGAAGCCCAGGTCGTACCAGAGGCCGCGGCCCAGCCACATCAGCCGGAGCCGCTCGTCGGGCACCACCGCGGCGCCGGCGTCGACCAGCCCGGCGACCTCCTCGTAGAGCCGGCGGGCGGCGTCGCGGCCCCACTCGGTGCCGCGGTGCCACTGCGGCACCATCACCGCCGGGATCGTGTCGCCGACGCGCACCGGCGTGGGCCGGGCGGCGGCGATCAGGTCGCGGGTGCGCCGGTTCCACTCGGCCTGCTCGTTGACCAGGTCCATGACCGCGGCCAGCCGGTCGAGGTCGAGCACCTTGCCGGTGCGCTCGGTGAGGGCGGCGGCGAGGTCGGTGATCTCACCGGCCAGCAGGTCGATCCGCTCGGAGCCGAACGCCTCCTCCCAGCGGTGCGGCACCAGCTCCCACCAGCGCGACGGCGCCTCGACGGCCGAGGAGCGCTCCAGCGGCAGGGAGTCGGTGCCCGGGAGCTCGGCCCACAGGTCGAACACCTTGCGCGCGGCGTCGCCGCTGTTCTCGGCGATGACGACGGTCGGCTGCGGCAGGCCGCCCCAGGGCGGGTCCTCCAGCGACAGCGAGCCGAGGGAGATCGCGTCGTACTGCCGGCTGTAGTCGGGGTAGCCGCGGTCGCGCAGCACCTGGAGGGCGTCGTCGGCCCGCTGCTTGGCCGCCACCACCGAGGCCCACCACTGGTTGACCACGTAGGGGATGTCCATCGCCCGCAGCAGCTCCTGCGGGGCGTCGGCGTTGACCAGGGCCAGCGGCTCGCCGGCGGCGACCCGGGCGCGGATCCCGGCGAACCACTCCTTCTGGTAGGCCGTCGCGGCGGTGGCCGCCGCCAGGCGGGTCACGACCGGCTCCCGGCCGGCACGCCGACCGCGGCCCGCAGGTCGTCGGCGGCGGTCCGGTACGGCTGCCGGGCCAGCAGCGCGGCGGGCACGCCGGCGGCCGCGGCCTGGGCCGGGAAGTCCCACGCCGGGGCCTCGTCGTGCTCGCGGACGACGGCCAGCAGCAGCTCCGCGCCGCTGTCGCGCACCCGCTGCGCGGTCGCCGCGGCCCGGGCCGGGATCGACGCCGTCGGCGCGGCCGGGCCGCGGTCCCGGTAGGCGGTGGCGAGGGCGCCGAGGTCGGCGCCGGCCGGGTCGGGCGGCAGCGCGAGGTCGCCCCAGTCGGCGTCCTCCCCCACCACGAGGCAGCCGAGCTCCTCCTCGAGCGCGCGGTACAGCTCGTCGGTGTCCTGGCCGCTGCCGGTCAGGAACACCCGCCGCCCGGCCGGGAGCTCGTCGGCCTCGTCCAGCACGGCCTCCAGAAGCGCGGCGGCCTCCCCCGCCGGCAGCGCGCCGGCCACCCCCACCGCGTGCAGCGCGGTGGTGCCGGTGCCCCGCGGCGCCGCCTCCCGGCGCAGCGCGGACACCCGGCGGAGCAGGTCGCGGACCCGCCCGGCCTCCGCCGCGGCGGCGGCCAGCCGCCCGGGCGACGGCGCCGTGCCGGTCCAGCCGGCGAGGACGCCGGCCAGCTGGGCCAGCCGCTCCTCGTCGTAGCGGGCGGTGTGCGCCGTCGGCAGGTGCAGCAGGTCCAGCAGGACCACCGGCGGGAGGTCCCGGGCCGGCTCCAGCCGGCGCAGCTCGCGCAGCGCGTAGAACAGCTGCAGCGAGGCCTGCGAGTCGCGGGACACCACGAGCCCGGTGAGGAAGGCCAGCTCCCCGTCGAGCAGCCGGGTCAGCACCGAGTGGGCGACCGGGTCGAGCGCGGCGCCCAGCACCGCGCGCGCCTCGGCCGAGACCCGGTCGGGCGAGCCGTGCAGCCGGTAGCCGACCGCGCCCGCGGCGGCCACCAGCTCGGCCGGCACGTCGGCCCCGACGATCCCCACGACCGGCCGGCCGGCGGCGGCCAGGGCGCGCGCCCGCTCGGGCCGGGCGGCGTACTCCTGCGCGAGGCGGTCCACGGCGCGCACTCAGACCACCCCCGCCGCGACGAGCGCGTCGATCCGCTCGTCCGCGTAGCCGCACAGGTCGCGCAGCACCGACCGGGAGTGCTCGCCGAGCGCCGGCGCGGGGCCGTCGAGCACGGTCGGGGTGCCGGAGAAGACGATCGGCACGCCGGCGCCGTACAGCTCGGCGCCGCCCCCGGTCGGGTCGGCCAGGCGCACCACCTCGCCGCGGGAGAGCACCAGCGGATCCCGGACGGCGGCGCTGGGGTCGCGCACCTCGGCGGCCGGCGCCCCGTGCGCGTCGAGGACGGCGACGGCCTCGGCGACGGTGCGGTCGCCGGCCCACTCGGCGATGAGGGCGTGCAGCTCGTCGGCGTGGGCGACCCGGCCGTCGCGGCGGGCGAACCGCTCGTCGTCCACCAGGTCCGGGCGGCCGATCGCCCGGAGCACCCCGTGGGCGAAGGGGTCGACCGGCGCGCACAGGGCGAACCAGCCGTCGGCGGCCGGGAAGGTGCCGAACGGCGCCAGCCGCGGCACGGTCGCGCCGGTGCGCAGCGGGAGGCCGATCTCCTCGAAGGCGTCGAACGGCTCGCAGGCCACCAGCGAGGTGAGCGCGCCGAGCATGGAGACGTCGACGTGCTGGCCCTCGCCGGTGCGCTGCGCCTGGAGGACGGCGGAGACGGTGCCGATGACCGCGTACAGCGGCGCGAGCAGGTCGGCGATCGGCAGGCCCAGCCGCACGGGCGGCTCCCCCGGCGCGCCGGAGGTCATCATCACGCCGCTGAGCGCCTGGACGATGGTGTCCATCGCCTTGCCGGTACCGGGGCCGCCCTCGGCGCCGAAGCCGCTGATCGAGGTGTAGACCAGCCGCGGGTTCAGCGCGCGGGCCCAGGCGGGGTCGATGCCCAGCCGGGCGGTGACCCCGGCGCTGTAGTTCTCGACCAGGATGTCGGCCGACCGCACCAGGTCGGCCAGCACCGCCCGGCCGCGCTCGTCGCGCAGGTCGAGGGTCAGCGACTCCTTGCCGCGGCCGCGCACGAGCATGGAGACCGACATGTCCTCCGGTGCGGTCCGGCGGACGCTGAGCCCCTCGCCCGTGACGTACGGCGAGTTCTCCCGGGCCGGGTCGCCGCCGCGGTGCGGGTTCTCCACCTTGACCACCCGCGCGCCGAGGCCGGCCAGCAGCAGGGTGGCGTAGGGGCCGGCGAGGGCGTTGGTCAGGTCGAGCACGACCATCCCGGCCAGCGGCCGCTGCCCGGTCACGAGGGCACCGCCGAAGTGGTGAAGCGCAGCGGCACCGACTGGTAGCCGATCTCGGGCATGCGGGCGCCCTCGAGCGGCCCGTCGACGACGAAGCCGCCGGTGCCGGCGAGCAACTCCTCCAGCGCGACCCGCACGGCCAGCCGGGCCAGCGGCATGCCGGCGCAGCGGTGGCGGCCGCGGCCGAAGCCCAGGTGGGTGGCGATGTTGGGCCGGCCCAGCACGAACGTGTCGGGGTCGGGGAACTGCTCGGGGTCGCGGTTGGCCGCGGCGTAGACCAGCGTGACCGGCTCGCCGGGCCGGATGGTGCGGCCGTGCAGCTCGACGTCGTGCGCGACGGTGCGGGCGAAGCCCCGGTAGGGGGTGTGCAGCCGGAGGAACTCCTCCACCGCGTCGGGCAGCAGCTCCGGGTGCGCGCGCAGCCGGGCCTGCAGCTCCTGGTCGGCCGACAGGTGCGCGCAGATGGAGCCGAGCAGGATCGGCGGGGCGACCATGCCGACGACCAGGCTCTGCCGCAGCGCGCCGACCAGGTGCTCCTCGTCCAGCGGCCGGCCGTCCAGCCGCTCGGCGAGCAGCGAGCTGGCCGGGTCCTCCTCCACCGGCAGCGGCGCCGCCCGCCGGTCGCGCACGAGGTCGCGGGCGATGCCGTACATCCGCTCGCTCATCTCGTTGACCACCGGGCCGTCCATCCGGCGCCAGGCGCGGATCCAGGCGGTGGCGGTGTCGGCCAGCTGCGGGGCGATCTCCGGCGCGAGGTTGAGCCACTCGGTGGTCACCCATGCCGGGAAGCGGGCGCCGTACTCCTGGGCGACGTCCCCGCCGCCGCGGGCCAGCATCGGCGCCAGCTCGCGGGCGGCGTGCGCCCGCAGCCGGGGCTCGAGCCGCTCGATGCGGGCGCGCTGCAGGGTGCGGTCCAGCGCCTTGCGGTAGGGGGTGTGCGCGGGCGCGTCGAAGTTCAGCGGCGGCCGGCGCAGCCCGCGGGGGTCGCTGGGCACGACGGCGCGCACCGAGGAGATGAAGGTGCGCGCGTCGCCGGCCGCGGCGGCCACGTCGGCGTAGCGGGTGAGCGCCCAGAAGCCGCCGTAGGCGTCGGTGTGCGCCACCGGGCACCGCTCGCGCAGCTCCGCGTAGGTGGCCAGTGCCTCCGCGGGCACGTCGGTCGCCAGCGGGTCGAAGTCGCTCATCGTGCTCCCACCGGGATCGTGTCCAGCAGTTCGGCGGCCGTCGCCCGGGCCTGGACCTCCACCTCGGCGTGCAGCCGGTGGAACACCTCCTGGGCCCGCTCGGCCGGCCAGGGCGCCGGCAGCAGCTCCACCGGCAGCCGGGGATCGGTGCGGATGGCCCGCAGCCACTCGGCCTGCAGGGCCAGCTGCCGGGCGAGGGGGTCGATGGCGCCGCGGTCGGCGGCCCCGCCGTCCCACCGCTCGAGGAAGGCCTCGTAGCGGCCGGCGAGCTCGGCGAGGTCCCAGGCGTCGGCGACCATCGCCTGGACGTCGGTGCCGGGTGCCGGGGTGGCGAGGAACGACCGCACGTGGCCGGCGGCGGCCAGGCCCTCGAGCAGCCGCCCGACGTCGACGGTGTCCGGCGCCACCCACAGCCCGCCCTGCAGCGGGCCGAAGCCGGCCCACAGCAGCCGCGACCGCAGGTCGTGCCGCTGGCGCTGCCACGACTCGGGCAGCGAGAAGCCCAGCAGCGTCCAGCGGCCGTCCCAGTGCCGGTTGACCGCACCGCTGCGCCAGATGCGCACGCCGCCGTCGGCCAGCACCTCCTCCGAGCGCGCGGTGAGCCCGAAGTACACCGGCCGGCCCCGCCGCTCGCTGACCAGCAGGCCCTTCTTGACCATGCGGGCCAGCGCCGAGCGGGTGGCGTGCGGCGAGACCCCCACCCGTTCCATCACGTCGAGCACGCCGGGCGAGGCCACCATGACCGGACGGCCGAGCACGTAGGCGCCGAAGAACGTGAGCAGCAGGCTCTCCGGCCGCAGGGCCGGGTCGGGGAGGTCGGGAGGGGCGACGGCGGTCCGGGGCAGCGCGGGCGCGGCCATCAGACCCCGCCGACGCGGGCGCTGACGCCCAGCTTGGATTTCCGCCGGGTGTAGGCCAGCACGGCGACCAGCACGGTCGCGGTGATGATGACCAGCACCGTCGACAGCGAGGCCAGCAGGGCGAACGAGCCGCTGGTGAACACCTCGAGGATGCGGAAGCCGACCACCGGGTTGGCGGTGCCGGCGAGGATCGCCGAGGCGGTCAGGTCGCCGACGATGCGGATGAACAGCAGCGCCCAGCCGGCCACCAGGCCCGGGATCATCAGCGGCACGTACACCTTGCGGAAGGTGCGGAACGGCCGCGCTCCGGAGATCGCCGAGGCCTCCGGCAGCTCCTTGCCCACGCCGCTCACCGCGGCGTCGGCGGCGATCGACGCCTGCGGCAGGTACAGCGCGAGGTAGCCGATCAGCAGGATCGCCAGCGTGCCGGTGAGGTGGAACGGCGCCCCGGCCAGCAGCAGCAGGATGCCGACGGCGATGACCATGTTGGAGATGGCCGCCGGCATCTTGATCGCCACGTCGATGCCCTTGGCCAGCGCGGTGCGCTTGCGGGACACGTAGAGGGAGATCATCGCCGCGCTGACGATGCCGATCAGCCCGCCGACCAGGCCCAGGCCCAGGCTGTTGAGCAGGGCGCGCAGCGTCGTCTCGTCCTCGAACACCGCCTGCGAGACCGCGGTGAAGCTGAGGTTCGACCAGTTGATGTCCGGCGTCCAGAAGCCGTTGAGCGACACCAGGACCAGCGCGACGATGGGCAGGATCGTCGAGATGACGACGTAGCCGAGCACGAGCAGCCGGGCCGGCCACTTCCAGGCGCCCAGGTCGATGGTCTTGGCGCGCGCGCCCTTGCCGGCCACGGTGGCGTGCCGGCCGCGGCGCAGGATCCGCACCTGCAGCCAGTAGGCCAGCCCGACGAAGAGGACGACGAAGCCGGACAGGCCGATGGCGACGTCGGTCTGCGGCGGGAAGGTGAAGGTCAGCAGCTCGACGATGCGGACGGAGATGACGTCGATGCCGGCCGGCGTGCCGATGATCGCCGGGATCGAGAACATGCCGACGCCGAACCAGACGGCGAGCAGGAAGCCCGCGCCCAGGCTCGGGGCGACCGCCGGGAGGGTGACCTTGCGCAGCGTGCGGAAGGTGCCCGCCCCGCTGAGCCGGGAGGCCTCCTCCAGCGCCGGGTCCAGGTTGCGCAGCCCGGCCGAGGCGTTCATGAAGACGAACGGCACGGCGTAGAAGGCCATCACCAGGATCAGCCCGTACCAGGAGTTGATGTCGAACGGGCCGTCGCGCATCTCCACGCCGAAGATGCCGAAGAAGTCGCGGATCCAGCTGTTGAGCAGCCCGGCGCGGGGCGAGAGCAGCATGGTCCAGCCCACGGCGCCGGCCACCGGCGGGAGCAGGAACGGCAGCAGCGGCAGCGCGTCGGTCAGCAGGCCCATCCGGGCGTTGGTGCGCTCGTTGAGCCAGGCCAGCCCGACTCCGATGACGAACGCGAGGGCGGCGCTGGCCAGCACCAGGATGAAGGTGTCCAGCAGCAGCTTGCCGAGGTCCGGGACGGCGAGGGTGCGGCGGATCGGGTCGAGGGTCAGCGAGCCGTCGACCCAGAACAGCCGGACCAGCACGCGGCCCAGCGGGACGACGACGATCGCGATGAGGATCGCGGCGATGACCAGGGTGACCGCGTCGAAGGGCCCGGGGAGCTTGCGCCCGCGGCGGGCCTTGCGCGGGGCGGGGGCCGGGGCGTCGGGCACGGGCTCCCGGACGAGGGTGGGGGCGCTCACGACGCCGGCACCATCGCCGGGGCGGTCGCCGGCGCGGACGACGGCTCCGGGGCCGGGCCCGCGGGCGCGTCGACCGGGAGGACCAGGACGTCCTCGGCGTCCACCGAGACCCAGGCCGCCGAGCCGGCGTCCACCAGGTCCGGACGGGGGCTCCACAGCCGGGCGTCGCCGCCGGCGAGGGTGACGACGTACTCGGTGTGCGAGCCGACGAACAGCGAGGCCTTGACCGCGCCGGGCCACCGGTTGACCGCCGACGGCTCGTCGCGGGAGAGGACGCCGCGCTCGGGGCGCCACATGGCCGCGACCCGCTCCCCCATGCGCACCGGCCGCTGGTGCGCCCGGCCGACGACCCGGCCCTGGCCGGTCTCGACGGTGACGACGTCGCCGTCGACGGCCGCCACCGTGCCCTCGGCCTCGTTGATGGCGCCGATGAACTGGGCGACGTACCGGGTGGCCGGGCGCGCGTAGATCTCCTGCGGGGTGCCGAACTGCACGATCCGGCCGCTGTCGAGCACCGCGATCCGGTGCGCCAGCTCCATGGCCTCGGTCTGGTCGTGGGTGACGAACAGCGCCGAGAAGCCGAGCTCGCGCTGCATCGAGACCAGCTCGAAGCGCAGCTGCTCGCGCACCTTGGCGTCGACGTTGGACAGCGGCTCGTCGAACAGCACCAGGTCGTCGTTGTTCACCAGCGCGCGGGCCAGGGCGATCCGCTGCTGCTGGCCGCCGCTCATCTGCCCCGGGTACTGCCGCTCGAGGTCGCCCACCCCGACCAGCTCCAGCGCCTGGCGCACCCGGCGGGCGATCTCGTCCTTGGCGACCTTGCGCCCGCGCCGGCTCTGCAGCGGGTAGGCGACGTTCTTGAACGCCGTCATGTGCGGCCACAGCGCGTAGGACTGGAAGATCATGCTGATGTCGCGCCGCTCCGGCGGCACCTCGACGCGGTCGGCCGAGGAGTAGACCCGGCGGCCGGCGATGCTGATCGACCCCTCGTCGGGGGTCTCCAGGCCCGCGATGGCCCGCAGCAGCGTCGTCTTGCCGCAGCCGCTGGGCCCCAGCAGGACGACGAAGTCCCCGGCGGCGACCTCGAAGGACACGTCGTCGATCGCGTTCACCACCGCGCCGCTCTCCCGGCGGAAGCGCTTGACGAGGTTGTTCACCTGCACGACCGGCGTCGTGGAGGAGGTGGGCGTGTCGGGCGTCATCGCGTCGGCCTGTCTCTCTCTGCCCGCCGTGCGAGCTGGACGTGGATGGCGGGGATCGATCAGCGGCGTCCCGGTCGGGTGACCCGGGTCACGGCTCCGGACGCGACACATGTTTGCCGAATCGCCGACTGCCGTCAACGGTCTGGCGAAAATCGGTGTGGCGTGGATAACCTCGGAGCATCCCCTCGTTCGCGGCTCCCGCGACGCCGGCATCCGGAGGAACACCCCATGGACCGTCCCGACCCGACGTGCCCGGTCGAGCACACCGCCGACGACACCCGGCGCACCGCGCACGACTTCGATCCGGTGCGCCCCGGTGAGACGTTCACCAGCGCGCACGAGGAGTTCGCCGAGCTGCGCCCGCGCTGCCCGATCGCCCGGAGCCAGGAGTACGGCGGCTTCTGGGCCGCGCTGGGCTACGACGAGGTGCTCGAGGTGATCACCGACATCGAGCACTTCACGACGTCGAAGCAGAACGCGATCCCGAAGTTCGCCTTCACCGGCGTACGGCCGCCACTGCACCTGGACCCGCCGGAGCACATGGCCTACCGCCGGGTCATCAACTCGTTCTTCACCCCGCCGAAGATGCGCGCGCTGGAGCCGCGGGTGCGGGAGGTCGCCGTCGAGCTGCTCGAGCCGCTGGTCGAGGCGCGCTGGGTCGACGTGTGCAAGCAGTACGCGCACAAGTTCCCGGCGCACGTGTTCGCGCACTTCTTCAACCTGTCGGTCGACGTCTCCGACGAGATCAAGCGGGTCAGCGGCACCTACGTCGACGCCATCCAGGTGCTCGACCACGAGACGGTCAAGAAGCTCAGCCGGCGGCTGTACGAGATCGCGCAGGACATCATCGACGAGCGGCGGGCCGGGGACTACGACCCCGCCGAGGACCTCACCGCGGCCCTGCTCGCCGCGGAGTACCAGGGCGCGCCGCTGCCGGCGGACATGGTGCTCGGCTGCGTGCGCCAGCTCATCGTCACCGGGATGGTGGCGCCGAGCGTGTTCACCGGGAACATGTTCGTGCACCTCTCGCGCGACCCGGAGCTGCAGGACCGGCTGCGCGCCGAGCCGTCGCTCATCCCCGCCGCCGTGGAGGAGTTCCTCCGGCTGTACTCCCCCTACCGCGGCATGGCCCGCACCGCGCGGGAGGACGTCGTCCTGTCCGGCCAGCTGATCCGCAAGGACGACCCGATCGCCCTGGTCTACACCTCGGCCAACCGCGACGAGCGGGTCTTCCCCAACGGCGAGGAGTTCGTGCTGGACCGGCCCAACATCGACCGGCACATCTCCTTCGGCCGGGGCACGCACAGCTGCCCGGGCGCCCCGCTGGCCCGGATGATGATGCGGATCACGCTGGAGGAGGCACTGGCCCGCAGCGCCTCGTTCCGGCTGGCCGGCGAGCCGGAGATGGCGATCTGGGCAGAGTGGGGCACCCGCTCGGTGCCGCTGGACTTCGTCCGCGCCTGACCGGCCCCGGGTGGCGGCCGCCCGCCGGCCCGGGGAGAGTGGTGGAGCGGGTCAGACGCGCCCGGTGACGCGCCCCGTGCGGGTGGCACGGTGGACGGAGCCCGGTGAGCCCGGTGAGCATCGCGACGGAGTTCTCGGCGGCCGTGGCCGCCTGCACCGACGACCTGCCCGGGCCGGAACTGCTGCCCGAGCGGCTGGCCCGCGCCGCCGCCCGGGTGCTGCCGGTGGACGGCGCGGGCATCAGCCTGTTCTTCGCCGAGGACCGCCGCCTGCCGGTGGGTGCCAGCGACCCCGTCGCGGCGCAGGCCGAGCGGCTGCAGTTCACCGCCGGCGAGGGCCCGTGCCTGACCGCCCACGCGCAGCGGCTGCCGGTCGTCGTCGACGAGGCGGCCCTCCGGTCCCGCTGGCCCGCCTTCGCCGACACGTTCCTCGGGACGACGCCGTTCCGCAGCGCCGCCTCGGTGGCGCTGCCCGGTGCCCTGCGCGACATCGGTGCGCTGGACCTCTACGTGGTCGCCCCGGACGGCGTGGGCCGGCTCGGGCTGCTGGACGTGCTGACCGTCGCCGGCGAGATCGCCGAGGCCTTCGCGGGGCACGCCCGCCGGCCGTCCCGGAGCGGCTCCGTGCCGGCCTGGCTGGACGCCCCGGCCGCGCAGCGCCGGGCGCTGGTGTGGCAGGCGATGGGCTTCCTCGTCGCCGGTCTCGGCATCCCGGCGGAGCAGGCGCTGTCGGTCCTGCGCGCGCAGGCCTTCTCCGCCGGCTGCGACGTCGACGAGCTCGCCGGCCGGGTGGTCGAGGGGCGCATCCCGCTGGAGCGCTTCACGCTGTCCGACGACCCCAGCCGGTGAGGCCTCCGCTGCCGCGGAGGGTCAGCCGAGGTCGATCTCGCCGGTGCGGACCAGCCTGTCGGCGACCACGCGCACCTTGGTCTGCGTGCTCATCGAGACCCGCACCAGCACCTGGAAGGCCAGGTCGGGGGTGAGCGCGAACCGCTCCATCAGCATCCCCTTGGCCATGTCGATGGTGGCCCGCGACTCCAGGGCCAGCCGCAGGTTCTCCGCCACGTCGCGGGCGCTCTCGTAGGCGTACAGGTTGCTGGCCGCCACGGCCGCGTACGGCGCGAACCGGCCGGCGATCTCCCGCGCCTCGTCGTCGAACGCCCGGGGCCGGTGCGCGTACACGTTCACCGCTCCGCGGATGCCCTCGCTGATCGGCAGGGGGATCGACAGGGAGGAGAGCGCACCGCGCTCGGCGGCGCTGCGCGCGTAGTCCGGCCAGCGCGTCTCGGTGCGCATGTCGGGGATCTCCACCGTCTCCCCGCGCGCGGCGGCCTCCAGGCAGGGGCCGTAGCCCCGGCCGTACTGGCTCTCGTCGCAGTCGCGGGCCAGCTCCCCCTGGTAGACCACGGTGACGGGCCGGTCGTCGACCATGACCGAGACCGACGTCTCGGGCCGGCCGGGCAGCACGCGGTGGGCGAGATCGGCGACGGTCTGCAGCAGCGACTCCATGGAGTGCTCCTGCAGCGAGATCCGGCCGAGCTCCTCCAGCGCCGCGGTGGCGTCCATGGGCCCCGGGTCCGACGGCGTCGACATGGCCCTCCTCCCGGGACGACCGGGGAGGGCGGGCATCCCCGGCGGCGGGCCCGGGGCGATCCGGGACCCGCGCTGGGTACGCCGCGTCATGACGTACACGGACGCGGTCGCCCGCCTCCGGGACCGACGGTACGCGGCCCGGCGACCGGCGGCTGCGCGAGCAGCACTACCGTGCCTCCCATGCCGTTGATCTTCCACTGGGGCGGGCCCCGCCACGGCGAGGTCGACGACGTGGCCGCCGAGCGGCTGCAGTCGTCGGTGCTCGTCTACGACGGGCCCCGCTGGTACGGCGTCTACGAGCGCTTCGAGCCCGTGCAGGTGCGCGACACCGCCGACGGCCCGGCCGAGGTGTGGGTCGTCCGCGAGTAGCGGACGACCCGTCCCCGCTCACCGCGTGGCGTACGAGCCCGACGCCAGGTCCTCGAGCAGCGCCGGCCCGGTGGGCGCCCAGCCGAGCTCGGCCCGTGCCCGCGCACCCGTGGTCGACTGGTCGAGCAGCAGCGCGCCGCCGAACAGTCCCAGGCGTTCCTCGGTCTCCTCGGCGGTGCTGCCTTCGACCCGGCCGGTGCCGCCGATGCCGCGGTCGGCGGCCTCGCCGATCTCCCGGACCGTGGGGTTCGCGCCGCTGACCCCCAGGTAGTAGGAGCCGGCGGCCGCGCGCTCCAGCGCCAGGGCGTACAGCCGGCCCAGGTCGTCGGCGTGCACGGTGGTCCAGTGCTGGTCGCCCGGGCCGGGCAGCACGAGCGCGCCGTCGTCCGTGCGCGGGCCCGACCGGAGCATCGCGGGGATGCCCGCGCCGCCGCCGTACACGATGCCGGGGGCGATCACGACGCTGCGCACGCCGTCGGCCGCGGCGGCCCGCACGCGGGCGTCGAGCGGCAGCCGCCAGACGGTGAGCGCCGGCGGGTCGAGCGGCGACTCCTCGTCGAAGGTGCCCGAGCCGTGCACCCACACGCCGCTGGTGTGCACGTAGGCCTTGCCCGTGCCCGCGAGCACCGGGAGGACGGCGTCGAGCAGGGTGGTGTCGCGCTCGGCGTCGCGGCCGTCGCCGGCGGCCGCGGTGTGCACCACGGCGTCGGCGTCGCGCGCCGCCGCGGCGAGCAGCCCGGCGTCGGCGACGTCGCCGTGGAGCACCGTGGCGCCGGCGGCGGAGAGCCGGCCGGCCGCGGCCTGGCTGCGGGCGAGGGCGGTGACGGAGTGACCGTCGGAGAGCAGGGAGCGGAGCACGGCCGAGCCGACCAGGCCGGTGCCGCCGGTGAGGAAGACGTCCATGACCGGCGTCAAGTCGCGCACGGGGCGCGGTGTTCCAGCCTCCGGGCGGGATCAGGGACCGGAGGCCCTGGTCCCTCCCCGCCCCGGGGCCGACCGTGGCTGCAGGGCGGGGAACCGTCCCCGCCACCGGGTCGAGGACCGGGAGGCAGCCGTGCGGGCCGAGGTGGGCAACTGGCTGGTGGTGCACAGCCGTCGGGTGGACCAGGTCGTCCGGGAGGGCCGCATCGTCGAGGTGCCGCACGCCGACGGCAGCCCGCCCTACGTGGTGCGCTGGCGCGACGACGACCGGGTCAGCGTCGTCTACCCCGGGCCGGACACCGAGATCCGGCTGGCCGAACCCGCGCACGAGGGCGCGCGCGCCTGACCGGCGGTCGGCCCGGGCCCGTCAGCTCGTCCCGGGCGGATCGGGCCGGGTGAAGATGGCCAGCAGGTCGTCGACCTCGCGGTGCGCCTCACCGGGATGGCGGAACGGCCGGTGCCGCGCGACGTCGTAGTGGGTGCGCCGGCCGCGGCGGGTCCGGGTCAGGTAGCCGCCGTCCTCCAGGTCGCGGAGGACGCTCAGCGCCGCCCGGGCCGTGATGCCGACCCGGGCGGCGATCTCCTGGACCCGGGCGTCGGGATCCGTCGCCACCGCGAGCAGCACGTGGCCGTGGTTGGTGAGGAACGTCCACGGCGGGCGCTCGACCGCTGGCACGTCCGGCCTCCTGCATGGCGCGATCAGGTGAACTCTGCTTCACTCGTTCTCGGAGGGGAGTATCCCCGCAGCGCTCCGTCGTCAGTACGGCCCCGTCGGAGGGGCCCGGCGGAACGGGCCCGTGGCAGCGCGCCGCGGTGCCGGGAGAGACCTCCGGTCGTCGAGGACCGGAGGAGGATCCGTGGACGTCTCCCTGTGGTTGTGGCCGGCCGTGCTCGGCCTGATCGTCGTCATGCTCGCCGTCGACCTGTTCGCCCACCGGCGGGCGCACGTCATCGCCGTCCGCGAGGCGGCGGCGTGGTCGGCGGTGTGGATCGCGATCGGCGTCGGCTTCGGCGCCTGGGTCTGGTGGGCGCACGGCGCGGAGTTCGGCCAGCAGTACTTCGCCGGCTACCTGATCGAGAAGTCGCTGGCCGTCGACAACGTCTTCGTGTGGGCGATCATCTTCACGTTCTTCGCGGTGCCGCGGGAGTACCAGCACCGGGTGCTGTTCCTCGGCGTCCTCGGCGCGCTCGTCCTCCGCGGCCTGTTCATCGCCGGCGGATCGGCGCTGATCTCCACCTTCGGCTGGGTGCTGTACCTGTTCGCCGGCTTCCTGCTGTGGACCGGCTGGCGGATGCTGCGGCAGCGGAACGAGCACATCGACCCGGCGCGGTCACGGGTCCTTCGGCTGTTCCGCCGGTACGTGCCGATGACCGACGCCTACCACGGCCAGCGATTCCTGGTCCGCCGCGGCGGTGTCCTGCTGGCCACGCCCCTGCTGGCGGTGCTCGTCCTGGTCGAGGTCACCGACGTCGTCTTCGCCGTCGACTCCATCCCGGCCATCTTCGCCGTCACCGACGAGCCGTTCCTCGTCTTCACCGCCAACGCCTTCGCCCTCCTGGGGCTGCGCGCCATGTACTTCCTGCTCGCCGACCTGATCCACCGCTTCGTCTACCTGAAGGTCGGGCTGGCCCTGGTGCTCATGTGGGTCGGGGTCAAGATGCTGCTGAAGATCGACGTCTACTACGTGCCGACCACGGTGAGCCTGGCCGTCATCGCCACGATCCTGGCCGTCTCGGTCGTCGCCAGCCTCCGCGCCACCCGCGGGCAGGGCCGGCGCGCGGCCCCGGCCCCGGCGGTCCCCCCGTTCCGGATCGCCACCGAGGAGGAGCGGGCCGCGGCCGAGCCGCTGTTCCGGCGGTCCCGGCGGGCCGGCGTGGGGTGATCCCGCGGGGGTCGGGCCCGGTCAGTCCACGGGCTCGACCCCCGTCAGCCGCAGCTCCTCGATGTCGAGGCGGGTGTGCACCCGCCGGGCCACCGAGTCGTCGATGGCGCTCTGCCGGCGGAGGCGGACCAGCACCTCGCGCTTGCGGTCGAGCACGGCCAGCCGCAGCCGGGTGTACTCCTCCTCGAGGTCGACCCGGCGGTGCTCGGCCACCGTGACCGCTCCGTCCTCCACCGGCGGGGCGGTCGCCACCGGGGCGGCGTCCCGCGTCCGCTCCTCGTGCTCCCGCACCAGCCGCTCGCGGGTCTCCTCGCTGATCCCGTGCTCCTCGACGAGGTCGGGCAGCGCCTCGACGGCCACCCGGCTGATCTCCTCGTAGGCCAGCTGCAGCTCCTCCTCGCTGGTGGTGTCCTCCGGCAGCCGCGCCCACCGCACCACCGCCGGGAGCAGCGGCCCCTGGACCAGCAGCGTCAGGATGATGACGCCGGCGGTCACCACGACGACGTCCTCGCGGCCGGAGACCGCTCCCCCGTCCGGCGTCGTCGCCGGCACGGAGAGCGCCAGGGCCAGGGAGATGGCGCCCCGGAAGCCGGCGACGGCGTGCACGATGCGGGCCCGGTAGGTCGTCCGGCGGGCCCGCTGGGACGGGCGGCGGTCGAGCAGCCGGATGACCAGCACGCTGAGGGTCTGGAAGCCGAAGCGGACGACGAGCATGCCGATCCAGACGGTGACGACGACCGCGAGCAGCCGGCCGACGTCGCGCGCGGCGAGCTCCCGGACCACCGCCTGGAACTCCAGCCCGATCAGCACGAACAGCGCGCCGTTGAGCACGAAGGTGCCCAGCGGCCAGGCCGAGTCGGCCTGCCGCCGGGACGCCGCGGTGCTGATCCGCGCCGAGACGTAGGACACCACGAGCCCGGCCACGACGACCGCCAGCACGCCGGAGGCCTCGACCGACTCGGCGGCCAGGTACGCGCCCATCGGCACGAGCAGCAGGCCGAGGTTGATGGCGGTCGCGTCCCGCAGGCCGCGCAGCACCCGGTAGGCGACGGCGGCGACCAGCGCCCCGGCCAGGATGCCGCCGACGTAGGAGAGCAGCACCCGCTCGGTGACCTCCAGCGGCGTCACGGAGTCGCCCACGGCGAGCCCCACGGCGAGGGCGAAGACGACCAGGGCGGTGCCGTCGTTGGTGAGGCTCTCGGCCTTGAGCAGCATGAAGTGGCGGTGCGGCAGCATCCGGCCGAGCGCGGCGACCGCGGTCGCGTCCGACGGGGCGAGGGCGGCGCCGAGCACCAGCGCGACCGGCCACGGCATGCCCAGCGCGTACGCGATGCCGGCCACCGCGAACGCGGTCACCACCACCATGAGCGTGCTCATGATCAGGATGCCGCGCAGGTCGCGGCGGATCGAGCGCAGCGAGGTGGTGAGGCTCTCCCAGAACAGCATGACCGGGAGGAAGAGCAGGAGCACCGTCTCCGGCGGCAGCTCGACCTCGCGGAACTCCGGCACGAAGCCCAGCAGCAGGCCGAGGACCAGCAGGAGCAGGGGCACGGCCATCCGCAGCCGCGGGGCGAGCACGGCACCGGCGAAGACGGCGGTACCGATCATCACGGTGATCTCGAGTCCGTTCACGGCTACCTCCCGGCTGTTCGACGGCGACCACGCCGGCGACCACGCTAGGGAAGGCGCACGCCGTCCGGGAGGGTCCGGTCATCCGGCCCCGGCAGGCCCTCGGAACCGGGCGAGGACGGGCAGGATGAGCCGACACCGAGGAGGCGGCAGATGACGGCTGGCAGCGGCGACGAGCTCGACCCCGGGCTGGCACGGATGGGGCGGCTGCTGGGCCGGCTCACCCCGAGCACCCCGGAGGGCTACCGGCGGCAGGTCCGGGTGATGAACGCGCTCACCCGGCGGCGGCGCCGGCCCGGCGAGGAGACCACCCGGATCCGGGGCGACGTCGAGATCGGCCAGCGCTGGACGACCCGGCGCGACGGCTCCCCGCTGCGACTGCTCGTCGTCCGCCCCGCCGTTCCGCGCCAGGGGGTGCCCGGCGTGCTGTGGATCCACGGCGGCGGCTACGCCATCGGCGCGCCCGAGCAGAGCACCGCCACCGCCCGGCGCCTGGCCACCGTCAGCAATGCCGTCGTCGTCCTGCCCGACTACCGGCTGTCGACCGAGGCGCCCTACCCCGCGGCGCTCGACGACTGCTACGACGCCCTGCTCTGGCTGCGCGACAACGCCGCCGAGCTCGGCGTCGCCGACGACCAGCTCGTCGCCGGCGGGGAGAGCGCCGGGGGCGGGCTGACCGCCGCGGTCACGCTGCTCGCGCGCGACCGCGGCGAGGTCGCCGTCGCCTTCCAGGTGCCGCTCTACCCGATGATCGACGACCGGCCCACCGCCTCCTCCCGCGACAACGGCACCCCCGTCTGGAACACCGCCACCAACACCGCCGCCTGGGACCTCTACCTCGGCCCGCTGCGCTCCGGCGACGTGCCCGCCTACGCCGCGCCGGCCCGCGCCACCGACCTCGCCGGCCTGCCGCCGACGCTGACCTTCGTCGGCGACATCGAGCCCTTCCACGACGAGGTCGTCGACTGGTGCGAGCGGCTGCGCGGCGCCGGGGTGCCGGTCAGCTGCGAGGTCTACCCGGGCGCCTTCCACGGGTTCGACCTGGTCGCGGGCTCGGCACCGGTCAGCCGCCGGGCCCGCGCCTTCCTGCTCGACGGGTTCCGCGACTTCCTGGCCCGGTACCGCGCGCCGCAGCCGGCCGGCGGCTGACCCCTCAGGCGCCGGCGTCGGCCAGACCGATGCCGGCGAGCATCGCCGGCGACCCCTGGACGGCGGTGCGCTGCATGAACTTCTGCACGCCGCGCAGGCCGCCGAGCTCCTCCCCGCCGCCGGCGCGCCCGGGGCCGCCGTGCACGAGCATCGGCATGGGGATGCCGTGGCCGGTGCTCTCCCGCGCGTCGTCCCGGTCGAGCACGAGCATCCGGCCGTGGGCGTGCGCGGCGCCGAGGACGACGGTGCGCGCGACGTCGGGGTCGTGGGTGACCAGGGAGCCGACCAGGCTGCCCTGCCCGCGGACGGCGAGGTCGACGGCGGACTCCACCGAGTCGTAGGGCAGCACGGTGCTGACCGGCCCGAACGCCTCGACGTCGTGCGGCTCGGCGGCGTCGGGGTCCCCGCGCAGCACCAGCGGCGGGAGGAACGCCCCGCGGTCGGGGTCGGCGCCCACCACGTCGAACGAGCCGGGATCGCCGACCACCAGGTCCGCCGCGCGGCGCAGCCGGTCCACCGAGCGCAGCACCTCCTCGCGCTGGCCGAGGCTGGCGAGGGCGCCCATGGTCACGCCCTCGGCACCGGGAGCGCCGACGACCTCGCGCGAGAGCCGCTCCCCCACCGCGTCGACGACCTCGCCCACCCACTGCCGCGGCACCAGGGCGCGCCGGATGGCGGTGCACTTCTGCCCCGCCTTGACCGTCATCTCGGTGACCAGCTGGCCGACGTAGAGGTCGAACTCCGGCGTCCCCGGGCCGGCGTCGGGGCCGAGCACCGAGCAGTTCAGCGAGTCGGCCTCGGCGTTGAACCGCACGGAGTTGGCGACGACGGCGGGGTGGCTGCGCAGCGAGCGGGCGGTGTCCGCCGAGCCGGTGAAGAACACCAGGTCCTGGCCGGTCAGCCGGTCCAGCACGCCGGCCGCGCTCCCGGCGAGCAGCTGCACGCTGCCCTCCGGCAGCAGGCCGCTCTCCACGATCCGCCGGAACACCGCCTCGGTGAGGTAGGCGGTCTGGCTGGCCGGCTTGACGATCGTGGGGACGCCGGCGAGGAAGGCCGGCGCGAGCTTCTCCAGGAATCCCCACACCGGGAAGTTGAACGCGTTGATCTGCACCGACACCCCGCGCAGCGGCGTCCACACGTGGCGGGCGGCGAAGGTGCCGCCCTTGCCCAGCGGCTCGAGGTCGCCGTCGACGAGGACGCCGCCGGCCGGCAGCTCGCGCCGGGCCCGACCGGCGTAGGCGAGCAGCGTGCCGAAGCCGCCGTCGACGTCGACGGTGCTGTCGCGGTCGGTCGCTCCGGTGCGCCGCGACAGCTCGTAGAACGACGCCTTCTCCGCCATCAGGAGGCTGCCGAGCTCCTTGAGCCGCGCCGCCCGCTCGCCGAAGTCCAGCGCCCGGAGGGCCGGCCCGCCGACCGAGCGGGCGTGGTCGAGCATCGCCGGCACGTCGAGGCCGGTGCTGCTGATGCGGGCGACCGGCTCGCCGGTCACCGCGTCGGCCAGCGTCGTCCCCTCGTCCGGGGCCCGGTACCAGCTCCCGGCGACGTAGCTCTCCAGCAGTGGTGCGCTCACCGCGTCCTCCTCGACTCCGGAACAGGCATCCCCGGAGTTCTACAGGTCCAGCTCGACAGAGCACAAGGCTAGTAGCACGTCCGCCGCGGGCACCGGCCGCCGCATGGCGGGTGGCTGCGCGGCGGAGAGGGTTCGGCACCACAGGTCACGACCGCGTGACGTTCCTTGATCCCTGAGCGGCCGCTCAATATGGTCTGCGCCACACAGGGCGCCCCCACCAGGGGAGAACGCCCCGTACCGGGAGGAAGCAGCATGACGACGTCCGGCGCCGGGTCGGAGACCCGACTCGCCCCCGACCAGCTCGGAGTTCCCGGGGTGGTCTTCCTGGTGCTCGCCGCCGTCGCCCCGCTGACCGGCGCCATCGTGGTGACGGCGCTGGCGATCGCGCTCGGCAACGGCGGAGGAGTGGTCTTCGCCTTCCTCGCCGTGGCCGCGATCCTGCTCCTGTTCGCCGTCGGGTACGCGCAGATGTCCCGCGAGGTCGTGAACGCCGGCGGGTTCTACGCCTTCGTCGTCAAGGGCCTGGGCCGGCCCGGAGGACTGGTCGCCGGCCTGATCGCGACGATGGGCTACAACTTCTTCGTCGCCGGGGCGGTGGGCACGGCGGGGTTCTTCACCTCCGTCGTCCTGGTCGACCTCACCGGCATCGACCTGCACTGGGCGCTGCTCGGCGTGGCCATGATGGTGGCCGCGTTCCTGCTGGCCCGGGGCGGGATCAGCATCAGCGCCAAGGTGCTCGGCGTGGCTCTGGTCCTCGAGGTGCTCACCCTGCTCGCGTTCTGCGTCGCCGTGTTCGCGCAGACCGGCTTCAGCATCGAGGTGTTCCACGCGGACGTGATGTTCGGCGGCTCGGTCGCGATCGCGCTGCTCCTGGCCGCCACGGCCTTCCTGGGCTTCGAGGCCACCGCGCTGTTCAGCGAGGAGTCACGGGACCCGCTGCGCACCATCCCGCGGGCCACCTACGCGGCGATCGTCGTCATCGGCCTCGTCCACGCCCTCACGGTCTGGGCGCTGGTCAGCGCCGCCGGCGTCAGCGGGGCGCAGCAGATGGCCCTCGAGCACCTGCCCACGGGCGACCTGGTCTTCGTGCTCGTCGACGAGTACCTCGGCACCGGGCTGCTGCGGGTGGCCATGGTGCTGCTGGTCGTGAGCCTGTTCGCCGCGCTCCTGGCCTTCCACAACATGGCGGCGCGCTACCTCTACTCGCTGGGCCGGGCCGGGGTCCTGCCGGCGGCGCTGGCCACGACGCGCCGCAACGGCGTCCCCCAGCGCGCGATGGCGGTGAACGCGACCTTCGCGGTGCTCCTCGCCGGGGCCTTCGCCGTCGCGGGGCTGGACCCGATCACCACCCTGGTGCCCGTCATGATCGGGTTCGGCACGCTGTGCGTCCTCGTGCTGCAGCTGATGGCCGCCCTGGCCATCGTGGTCCACTTCCGCCGGCGGCGCGACGCCCGCTGGTGGAAGACCTTCGTCGCCCCCGGCCTCGGCCTCCTCGGGCTGCTGGTCATCTGCGCCATGGCGATCGCCCGGTTCCCCGTCCTCGCCGGTTCCGAGGCGCTCTACGTCAGGCTGCTGCCGTGGCTCCTGGTCGCCGCCCTGGTCGGGGGCCTGCTGTACGCCGCGTACCTGCGCAGCCGCCGTCCCGAGGTCTACGCGGGGCTCGACGTCGACCTCGAGCGGATCGACCCGTCCCCGGAGCCGGTGCCCGGCCAGACCCTGCCGGCCCCGCGGTAGCCGCGGGCGCAGCCGGCTCCGGCACCTCCCGACCGGAGGGGCCGGAGCCGGCCCGCCGGCAGCCGCGGTGGTGCAGAACGGCGCGGGAGCCGGTCACAGCCGGACCTCCCCCGCCCAGCGGCCGGTCCGGTTCGCCGCGAAGACGATGAGGCGGTCCAGCACGAAGCCGATGATGGCCAGCAGCAGGATCACGGCCATGGCGGTCATCGGGTCGAAGTCCGTGCCGGCCCGGCGGATGAGGTACCCCAGGCCGCGGCTCTCGCCGAGCATCTCGGTGACCACCATGATCACGAGCATGATCGGCGTGGCCATCCGGAGACTGGCGACCATCGCCGGCGTGGTGGCCCGCACGATGACGCGGAAGCGCGCCAGCACGCCGGCCTCGACGTTGCGGGCGAGCCAGAAGTAGTGCTTGTCGATCGCCTGGGTGGCCGCGTAGGTGGTCAGGATGATCGGGTAGGCGCACTCCAGGGCGACCATGGCGATCTTCGACCCGGCGCCGAAGCCCAGCATGAGGATGAGCAACGGGTACAGCGCCAGCTTCGGCACGGGATACGTGGCGGCGACCAGGGGCTCGAGCGCGGCGTCCAGCCAGCGCACCCGCGCGAGGAGGACGCCGAGCACCACTCCCCCGACCACGGCGATGGCCAGCCCGGTCAGCCCGCGCTGGAAGGTCAGCTGCGCGTGGAACCAGATGGTGCCGTCGGACAGCGCACGCCAGAGCGTCTGGCCGACCGCCAGCGGCCCGGGGAGCAGCCGGCTCTGCGCAGCCGCCGCGGTGAGGTCCCAGGCGACGAACGTGAGGACGACGACGGCGACCCGCCGGATCCGGCGCACGGCGGCCTCGCCCGGCCGCCACGACCGGGTGCGACGCTCGACGTCCCCCTCGTGCGAGGCCGCCGGCGGCGGCGCCTTCAGGACCTCAACCACGTCCGACCGCCTCCACACGCTGCCCACGCAGCAACCTGCCGGCGAGCCGGCTCCAGATCTGGTCGGCCAGGAAGCCGTAGATCGCGAAGGCCACGACCCCGGCCCACATCAGCGGGTAGACGAGGTCGTTGAACCCGTCCTCGATGAGGCTGCCCAGGCCGCCTCGGCTGGCTCCCAGCGACTCCGTCGCGAAGGTGAGGATGAACGACAGCGCCAGGCTGAGGCGGACGCCGTTGACCACCGAGGGCATGGCCGCGCGCAGGACCACCTGCCGGAAGGCCCGGAGACGCCCGGCGCCGGCGTTGCGCGACACCCACAGGAGGCGGGGGTCGATCCCGCGGGTGCCGGCCAGTGCGTTGATGAACGAGGGGTAGAAGCACGAGACCGCGATCACCAGGATGCGCGCGGTGTCGGTGTACCCGAGCCAGATGACCACGACGGGGAACAGGGCGATCTTCGGCAGGGGGTAGGTCAGCGACACGAGCGTGTCGAACACGTCCTCGGCCCAGCGCGAGACCCCCGCCAGCAGCCCGAGGACGACGCCCGCGGTGCTGCCCAGGAGGAACCCGCTGAGCTGGCGGAGCAGGCTCTGCCCCGAGGCCGGCAGCAGCACGCCCTCGCGCAGCGTCGTCCACAGCGCCTGGGCGATCTCGATGGGGGCCAGGACGTACGCCGGCAGGAGGCCCGCCGCCCCGACGACCTGCCAGGCCACCAGCACGAGGACGAGGAAGAGGCTGGAGGCCAGCCACTTCCGGGCGAGGACCGCCTCCATCACGTGCGGACGCCCTCCGCCGCGATCGCCTCGTCCCGCAGCAGCGCCCACAGCTGGGCGTGGTACTCGGCGAACTCCTTGCTGCCCTTGATCTCGTTGTCCCGGGGGCGGGCGAGCGTGATCGGGACGTCGGCGATGATCTTCCCGGGGCGACCGCTCATCACCACGACGCGGTCGCCCAGGAAGACCGCCTCGTAGATGTCGTGGGTGATGAAGACGACCGTGATCCCGGACTGCTGCCAGATCCGGTTCAGCTCCTCCTGCATCAGCTCCCGGGTCTGGGCGTCGAGCGCCCCGAACGGCTCGTCCATCAGCAGGACGCGGGGCTCGAGGGCCAGCGTCCTGGCGATGCCGGCGCGCTGCTGCATCCCGCCGGAGAGCTCCCCCGGATAGGCGTCGGCGAAGCCGGTCAGCCCGACCAGATCGAGCAGCTCGGCGGCCCGGGCCCGGCACTGCTTCCGGCCGGCACCCGCGACCTCCAGCGGCCAGGCCACGTTGCGCTCGATCGTCCACCAGGGGAACAGGGTCGCCTTCTGGAAGACCATGCCCCGGTCGCGGCCCGGCTTCGTGATGGGCTGGCCGCCGATCGTCACGGTCCCCGTGGTGGCGGTCTCGAAGCCACCGAGGATGTGCAGCAGCGTCGACTTGCCGCAGCCGGACGGCCCGATGACCACGACGAACTCGCCGTCCCGTGCCTCGAGGTCGACACCGTCGAGCGCGGTCACGCTGCGCCCGCCCCGGCGGAAGACCTTGTCGACCCCGCGCACCGAGAGCAGCGCCTCCGGCAGCCCGGCGGACGGATCACTCACGGCCACTCCCCCCTCCTGGACGCTGGTCCCTGCCGAGTGCGCGGGTCACTGGTGGCCGAGGGTGACCCCGGGGCGGACGAGGGTCTCGACGTCGATCCGGTCGGACTCCTGGAGGATGCCGAACTCGATCATCGTGTCCATCATCTGCTGGGTGCCCTCGGTGTCCACCACGCCGCCCTCGGGGCGGGCGTAGTCGCTGGTCTGCAGGTAGACCTCCGGCGGCAGGGTGACGAACGGCGTCCCGACCAGCTGCTGCTTGGCCTCGTCGACGTTGCCCCGGTAGTACTCCATCGCGGCGGCGAAGTCCGCGGCCCAGGCGCACACCGCACCGACGTTGTCCTCGACGAACTGCTTGTCGAAGGACACGGTGAGCAGGTCGTAGGCGTAGTCGGTCAGGTCGGCGGCGTCGAAGACCGGCTGCACGTCACCCCCGCTCGTGGCCTGCGTGTAGAAGGGCTCCGGCAGGCCGGCGACGTCGATCTGCCCGCCCCGCAGCGCCTCGAGCTGCGCCGGGAACGGGAAGACGACGTACTGGGCGTCGGCGTCGGGGTCCAGGTCGACCGAACGCAGCGCCTGGCGAGCGAGGAAGTCCAGCTGCGACCCCTCGTCGACGACCGCGATGCGCTTGCCCTGGAGGTCCTCGATCGAGTCGATGCCGCTGCTCTCCAGCGCCACGAAGCTGGTGCTGAAGGCATCGGGGTCGGCCTCGCGCATGATCGTGCCGACCGTGTACAGGTCCAGCGCGCCGCGCGCGGTGCCGCTGATCTGCGCCTGCGGGGAGATCACCACGGCGTCGAGGTCACCCGCCTGGTAGGCGGTCAGCCGCTCGGCGGTGCCGCGGAACGGGGCGAGCTCCATCGTGTACCAGCTGTCGCGGTGCTCCACGACGTCGTCGGCCACGCTCATCAGCCAGAACGGCTCCTCGGAGGCGACGCCGTGGCCGATCCGGATCGCGGTGGGCTGGTCGGGGGCCGCGCCCAGGTCGATGTCGGCGCAGGTCTCGTCACCGGCCTCCGTGGTCTCGACGTTCTCGTCCGCCCCGGCGCTGCAGCCGGCGACGAGCAGGGTCATCCCGACGAGGACCGAGGGGATTCGCGATACGCGCACTGGGACCTCCGATGTGACCGGCTGCACCTCGCCGGATAGCTGGCTACTGTATGCACCTTGTGATGCCTGTCAAGGTCGTCCCGGTTACGACCGCGTTCCGGGTGCCGGACCCCGACGGCCGCCCGCGCACGCCGCTCCCCCGCGTGGGAGCGCCGATCACACGGGGTGGCGCATCTCCTCGAACTGCCGGCGCACCACGGCCAGCACGTCCTGGTAGTTGCGCTCCCGCGTCAGCCAGTGGCTGTGGCCCGGCAGCCCCTCGTCGGCGAGCCAGACCAGGCGGGCGTCGGCGCCCCACGACCGCAGGAGCTCGACGGTGCGGTTCTCGATCTCACGGGTGTGCGCCAGGTCGTGGTCGCCGGCGACCAGCCGCACCGTCTTGCCCTGGAAGCCCGTGGTGTCCTCGATGACCGGCATGCCGTCGAGCACGCCGACGCGTTGCAGCAGCAGACGGGGAGCCATGGCCCCCGGGTGGCGCAGCATGCCCTCGCGCCACTCGGGGTCGATGAGCGGCCCGTCGCCGCCGGCCTGCTTCTCCATGTACTCGCGGCTGTAGACGTACGGCCGGGTCCGGTCCACCCGGAAGACGACGCCGGTGTCGGCGAAGGTCAGCTCGACGTGCGTCCCGTCGTCGCTGGTGACCTCCGACCTCCGCTGGATGTTGGCGGGGTAGGCCGCCGCGATCCCGACGACGCCCGCGACGAGCTCGGGAACCTCCTCGACCAGGCGCCAGGTGATGGCGCCGCCCATCGAGTGCGGCACGATGACGACCGGCCGGCCGATGACGTCCCGCAGGAGCCGGATGTAGCCGTCGACCGCGTCGGCGTACTCGAGGGTCTCGTAGTCCCGGTAGGCCGACCGCCCGGACCCGGGCCAGTCGGTCACCCAGCACTCGTAGCCGTCGGCGGCGAGGAGGTCGGCCCACCCGGCGCGGCCGTCCAGGCTGCGCCGCCACCCCGCGCCGTTGCCGCCGCCCCCGTGGATGAACAGGATCGGGTGCGGATAGCTCGTGCCGTCGCCGAGGATCTCGTAGTAGAGGCCGCTGGACGGCTCGTGCCCGACGCTGGCCCTCATGTCGCTGATGTCGGTCATGCCGACCGCCTCCGGCTCTCGCGATGGTGGTGGTGGTCGCCGACCGGCACGGGACCCGCCCTGGCGGATCCCGTGCCGGCGGCACTACGGGCGGCTCACTGCCCGTAGATGGAACCGTCCGGGAGCTCGGCCTCGGCGTTGGTGCCCGTCTGCTGGAGCAGCTCGACGGCCTGCTCGATCCGCCCCGGGTCGGTCTCCTCGGCGTAGGTCGGCAGGACCATCGCGTCGATCGCCTCCGGCGGGATCTCGGTGAACTCCTTGAGTGCCGCGCGCACGGCGTCGGGGTTCTCCGCCGCGAGACTCGTGGCGTTCTCCAGCGCCCGGCTCAGCGCCGCGACGGTGTTCGGGTTCTGCTCCGCGAAGGCGCGCGACATGGAGAACCCGACGATCGGGAAGCCCTCGTAGTCACCGGAGAAGACGTCCTGCACCGACCGGAACTCCCCGGAGGCCTTCATGGCGCTCAGGGTGGGCTCGGGCACGCACGCCGCGTCCACGCCGCCACGCGAGATCTGCCCGGCCATCTCGGGGATGGGGAGGTTGACGAAGTTGGGCTGCGCGTCGGAGTCCTCCCCGGCGAGGTGCCCCAGCGGGATCAGGTCGCAGTTGCCGGGCGTGGCGACGACGCCGATCGTCTTGCCGTCGAGGTCCGCGAGCGTCTGGTAGGGCGAGTCGGCGGCGACCATGATCTCCGCGTAGCCGGGGGACCCGAGGTCGGACTCGGCGACCGCGAGCAGCGGCACGTCCTGCGAGACCGCCTGGACGAAGCCCAGCCAGTTCACGCCCGCGATGTCGAGATCGCCGCTCAGCAGCGACGGCACGACGGTGCCGGGGTTGGAGACCACCGTGGTCACGTTCAGGCCCTCGTCCTCGAAGAAGCCCTCGGTGATGGCGATCTGCACGGGCGCGTAGTCCGGGGTCGGGAGGATGCCGAAGGTGATGTCGGCGACCTCCGGCTCGCCGGTGGCCTCGGCCGCGGCCTGCTGGGTCCCGGAGTCGCTGTCGGAACCGGAACAGCCGGCGAGCGCCAGCGCCGAGACGGCGAACAGGGCGAGTCCGACCCTGGTTGAGGATCGTCGCGATGTCGACATTGCACTTCCCGTGGGGTAGTTGGCCGATACGGAGGAGACGTGCGTGTGCGTCCCGTCGCCCGACCACGACAGGGAGGGGCCGACGGAAGAGTCGGTGGAGCGGGGGGCGCGTCGGACGCCGGGCGGCGCCGTCCGGTCAGGGCACCGGTGCCTGCTCCACCGGCGTCCGCCGGATCAGCTGGGCCACCCTGGTGCGCAGGTCGACGAACTCCGGGGTCTGCTTGGTCAGGACCTGGTCACGCTCGTCCGGGAGCTCCACCGTGATGCGCTCGACGACGCGGCTCGGCGACTTGGACAGGACCAGCACCTCGTCGGCCAGGTAGACGGCCTCGTCGATGTCGTGGGTGACGAACAGGATCGTCATGTGCAGGTCGCGGTGCACGCGCTGCACGAGGTCCTCGAGGTCGGACCTGGTCTGCGCGTCCACCGATGCGAACGGCTCGTCCATCAGCATGATCCGCGGCCGGTAGGCGAGAGCGCGGGCGATGGCCACGCGCTGCTGCATGCCGCCGGAGAGCTCCCACGGGTACAGGTGCGCCTTGTTGTCCAGGCCCACCGCCTCGAGGCTCTCGGCCGTGCGCCGCCGGCGCTCGGCGGCGTCCAGGCCCCGGTAGCGCAGCGGGAGCTCGACGTTCGCGGCGATCCTGAGCCAGGGGAAGAGCGACCGGCTGTAGTCCTGGAAGACCATCGCCAGGTCGCCGGGCACGTCGTCGACCGGCTTGCCGAGCAGCTCCACCCGACCCGAGGTGAACGGCAGGAGCCCGGAGATCGACTTCATGAGCGTCGTCTTGCCGCAGCCGGACGGACCCACGATCGAGGTGAACTGGTTCTCGGCGACGGAGAAGGTGACGTCGTCGATCGCCACGTTCCCGGGCCCGTACTCGTGGTGCAGTTCGCGGACGTCGAGGAGCGCCATCGGGAGCCCTTTCGCTCGTGGGGGGTCAGTCGTTGTGCCGGCGCGCGCCGCGGTACCAGCGCAGGACGCGTCGCTCGGTGAGGTGGAGCAGGGCGTTGAGCACGACCCCGAGGACGGCGATCAGCATGATCCCGGCCCACATGTCCTTGATCGCGAACAGCTGGGAGGCGCGCTGGATCTGGTAGCCGATCCCGTCGGTCGCCACGGTCAGCTCGCTGACGACCATCAGGGTGAGCGACACCGCGAGCGCGATGGTGAGACCGGCGAAGATCTTCGGCAGCGCGCTGGGCAGCACGATCCGGACGATGCGGGACCAGCGCGGCACACCGAAGGCGCGCGCCGTCTCCAGCTGGGTGGGGTCCACCGTCCGCACCCCGTCGATGGTGTTGAGCAGGACCGGCCACATCGACGCGAAGGCGATGAGCGAGATCCGCATCGTGGAGTCGGTGCCCAGCACGATCAGGAAGATCGGGATCAGGGCGGGCCCCGGCGTCGAGCGGAGGAAGTGGACCGTCGGCTCGACGAGGTCGGCGACGACCCGCGACCGCCCGATGGCCAGCCCCAGCGTGACGCCCAGGACCCCGGCGAGCGCCCAGCCGGCCAGCATGCGGCCGATGCTGGGGAGCACGTCCTCGGCGACGGCCGGGGTGAAGACCCCGAGGACGTCGCCCGAGAGCCACAGCTCGTACATCCGGGTGACGATCTCCGACGGCGGGGGGAACCAGAGCGACGCCGCACTGGTCGCCGCGAGCTCCCACACCACGATGAGGGCGATCGGCGCGGCGAGCCGCAGGAGCACCGCGCCCACCACGGCGGCGGCCCGGGAGGCGAGGATCCCGCCGGACCGGGACGTCGACGCCCGGCCGGCCGAGACGGTGGCGGCCATCAGTCGGTCACTCCCCTGCGCGTCCATCGGAAGAAGCGGTGGTCGATGCGCGCGAGCACCACGTTGATGATCAGACCCAGCGCACCCGCCCAGAAGGCGCCGGCCATGGTGGTCGCCAGGTCACCGCCACCGGAGGTGTTCGCGAGGAGGAAGGCGCCGATCCCGTCCCGCGTGCCGGCGAACAGCTCCGTGCCGACGACGACGATGAACGCGACGCTGGCGGCCACGCGGATGCCGGTCAGGATGAAGGGCGCCGCGCTCGGCAGGATGACGTGCCGCAGCAGGCGCAGGCGCCGCATGCCGAAGCTGCGCGCGGTCTCCTTGGCGACCGGGTCGACGTCGTGGACGCCGTACATGGTGTTGAACAAGATCGGCCAGACGATGCTGAAGACCGTCAGCCCGACCTTCATGCCGAGCCCGTTGCCCCACACCAGGATCGCCAGCGGGATCAGGGCCACCCCGGGGATGGGCCGCAGCGCGTTGATCACCGGCGAGCTCGCCGTGTAGCCGAGCTTGGACAGCGCCAGGGCGACCCCGCACGGCACGGCGATCACCGTGGCGACGAGGAGAGCGAGCCCCCAGGCCAGCAGCGTCGACCCCACGTCGGCGAGGAAGGCCGTGTCGCCGCCGAGCTCGACCGCCCGGCCCAGGACCGTCGAGACCGGCGGGAGGAACTCGGGGTCGATGAGCCCGGTCCGGGAGGCCAGCTCGGCGATCGCCAGGATGCCGAGCGTGCCCGCCAGGCCGTAGGCCAGCCTGCTCAGCGACGCCCGCCGGCGCCGAGGGTCCGTGCGTCGAGGTCCGGTCCCGGTGGCGCCGGGCGTCGTCCCGCGGTCGTTGCGCGCCAGGTCGACCACCGGCGTGGCGGAGACGGTCACTGCGGGAGCACGCCGGGACACCGGCGGAACGGCACGGGAGCGGCCACCTCGGCGGTCGGGAGGGCATGTCCGAGGAGGCTGGTCGGCTTTCTGTATACAGTAAGCACCACAGCCACAGTGTGCAGTCGCCCACAGAGGCTGTCAAGCATCCCGCCGGCTCCCGGCCAGGCGCGGTCGCCGCCCGTGCACCAGCCGTCATGCGGCCGCGACCGCTGCCGCCGGCCGGCCCTGCCGGGACAGCAGCCACCATGCTGTCATCAGCGCACCGGCGGCCAGGAACGAGCCCACCACGCCCCACCAGCCCGCCGCGTACCCGCCGGTGCTCTCGACCATGGCGCCGAAGAGGGTCGGGCTGGAGGCGTACCCGCCCATGAAGCCGAGCACGATCCACCCCGTCGCCCGGCCCGCCTGGGCGCCGCTCCCCGACAGCGCGGCCAGCATGGTGATCGCGTTCCAGGTCGCGATCGTGACGCCGGCGACGGCCACCCCGATCCACAGCCACGCGCCCGCGACCGGGGCGGCCAGGAATGCCAGGACGCTGGCCGCGGAGCCGACCGCGATGACCCCGAGCGGCGCGGCGACGTGCCGGATCCGGTCCATGTGGCGCCCCAGCAGGATCCGGGACGCCATGCCCACCAGGCCGACGACGGCGGCCGCCGCACCGGCGGCGGAGAGGCTCAGGCCCAGGGACTCGTGGGCGTAGAGCGGGAGGAACGAGGAGACGGCCGCGCCACCGGCTCCCATCAGCGCCGAGTAGGCGACCAGCCAGCGGATGGCCGCGGGCAGCGGCCCCCGGGCGTGCGCAGTGGGACCGCGACCCGCCCTCCGCGACGCCCGCGGGAGGACGCGCACCGCCATGGCCAGGTTGGCCAGCGCGACGGCGGCGAGCGCGGCCAGCGCCCACCGCCAGTTCGTGGCGAGCGCGAGCGCCGGCAGGAGGAGCCCGATGAGGAACATGCCGGCCTGGACGCCGGACTGCTTCGTGCCGACGACGGCACCACGCCGCCCCGGCGGGACGTACTCGGCGATGACCTTGTTCGTCGCCGGGTTGTTGGCCCCGTTGGGCAGCCCCGAGAGTGCCGCGACGGCCAGCAGGACCGGGAAGCTCGGGCTCACCGCGAGCAGCAGGGCCGACATCGCGGTCGCGGCGAGCAGCCACAGCAGGACCGTGCGCCCCCCGACGCGGTCGACCAGCCGGCCGGACAGGACGGCGCCCACCGCGTTGGACGCGGCGATCACGGTCACGGTCACGCCGTACTGGGAGCGGTCGATCCCGAGGTCCTCGATGAGCAGGCCGGAGAGCACGGCCAGCGCCGGGATGCTGTAGATGGAGATCGCCATGGTGAAGGCGAGCACCAGGGAGAACCGCAGTCGCCACCACGCCGACCGCTCGCCGTAGGGACGCAGCGCGGGGTCGAACGGCTGCCACTCCCCCGTCGGCAGGGTCATGCGGTGCCCGTGGTCGACCGGGGGCGCGCCGGCACCCGCGGGCCGGTCAGAGCCGGGCGCGGAGCTCGGCGACCACGTCGGCCACGGAGACGACGTCCGCGTACTTGGCGCCCATGTCGAACAGCTCGACCTCGTGGGACAGCTGGGACCGGTCGGCGACGCACTCCATCGGCACGACGACGTGGTAGTTGAGCATGAAGGCGTCGTTGACCGTCGCCCGCACGCACCCACTGGTGGTCATGCCCGTGACGATCACGGTGTCCGCCCGCAGGGCGTTCAGGATCCCGTTGACCTGGGTGCCGTAGAACGCCGAGGGCTTCGGCTTGACCACCACGATGTCCTCCGGCTGGGGCTTGAGCTCCCCGACCACGTCGTGGTGCGGCCCCTCGGAGTCGAACGGGAACATGCTCGGTCCGGGCCGGCTGCGCAGCCAGGCGCCCACCTGCGCCGCGTGGCCCAGGGGCTCGGTCACCGTGTAGACGACCGGGACGCCGGCGGGGCGCGCGACCTCCAGGAGCTCGGCCAGCGCCGCCGCGCAGGGCTCCCCGGTGGCCGCCCAGCCGGTGGGGTACTCGTCGCGCACGAACCCCTCGGTCATGTCGACCACCAGCAGGGCGGGACGCTCCCCCATGGCCCGCGGCTCGGGCAGGTCCCCCGACCACATCTTCCGGAGGGCCGCGAGGTCCTCGGCGGGGATCCTGCTCAGTCGATCGAGTGCCGAACGCATGCCAGCTGCTCCTCCGTCGTCACCCACGTGCCGGCCTGCCGCCCCGGCGGGGCGCACCGCGTGGGGAACGCAGGGGCGACGGCCGCGGACGTCGACGTCGGCGTCGAGCCGGCCGGCGGACACCCCCACATCCTCTTGCCTACTGTATTCACCTTGTCGTGTAATGCAAGCCCGCAGACACGTCGCCGGAGGGACGGGCAGCGTTGACCGCTCTGCAGCCAGGTGGCCGGGCACTCCGGCGTCGGACGACGGCGGAGGACATCGCCGACGCCCTCCGCGAGGCCATCGGCCGCGGCGACCTCGAGGACGGCGAGGAACTGAACCAGGTGGCCATCGCGCGCCACTTCGGGGTCTCGCGGGTGCCGGTGCGCGAGGCGCTCACCCGTCTCCAGGCCGAGGGACTCGTGGACGGACGGCCGCACATGCGCACCGTCGTGGCCACGCTCAGCGTCGAGCGCGTCCTCGAGGTGCTCGACCTCCGGGACCTGATCGAGTCCCACCTCCTCGAGCGCGCCTCGACCCGCCTGGGCCCGGCGGACCTCGCCGACCTGAGGGAGCTGTGCGACCGGATGGACCGGGCGCCGGACCACGACACCTGGTTGCAGCTCAACGCCACGTTCCACGACCGGATGTACCGCGCCGGCGGAGCGGACGTGGCGCTGGAGGTCACCGGCCAGCTGAGCGCTCGGGTGCAGCGCTACGTCCGCGCCGCGCAGCGGGACGGCATCCACCGGACGCGCGAGGCGAACGAGGAGCACCGCCGCATCCTGGACCACATCGAGCGCGGTGATCCGGCGGGCGCCCGCAAGCAGCTGGAGTGCCACATCGCCGGGACCCGCGAGCGCGTCGTCGCCGTGCTCCGCCGCCGGGCGGCGACGGGGGCCGGCGTGCCCACGACGACCTGACGCCGTCAGCGCCCGGCGAGTGCTGCGGCGCCCTGCTCGGCGACCTCGCCGATCTGCTGCGCCACGACGTCCAGGACCTGCTCCTCGTTCTCCTCGTAGAACAGGAAGTGACCGTTGCCGGAGATCCCCCGGTCGGCCAGGGCGACCACCTGGGCGTCGGCTCCCCACCCGCGGAACTGGGCGACCGTGGCCTCCTCCACGTCCCGGGTGTGCGCGGGGTCCTCCGGTCCGGAGACCAACCGGATGGGGACACCGGCGAAGGCGCTCGCCCGCTCGACCGCGGGGAGCCCCGGGATGACCCCGATGCGCTGCAGCAGCATCTTCGGGGGGAGCCCGGAGAAGCTGGTGCGCAGCCGCTCGACCTGGTCCCGGGGGAAGCGGGTGCTCGTCGCGATCGCCTGGCGCTGGATGTAGGCGTCCTCGTAGAGGTAGCCCCTCCCCCGGTCGACCACGAACTCCACGCCGGTCTCCTCGAACCGCGCGACGATGCGGTCGCCGTCCTCGGTGAGGACCGTCGCCCGGGGCGGCACGTTGCCGGGGTAGGACGCCGCGATGGCGACCACCCCCAGCACGAGGTCGCGCTCGTGCTCGACGAGCTGCCAGGTGGTGGCCCCGCCCATCGAGTGCGGCACGACGACGACCGGCTCGGAGATGACGTCGCGCAGGAGGCGCCGGTAACCGTCGACCACGTCGGCGTAGTCGATGTCGACCAGGTGCCGCCCGCCCGACCGCCCGGTGCCGGGCCAGTCGGTCACCCACACCTCGTGCCCGCGCGCGGCGAGCCGGTCGGCCCAGCCGGGCCGGCCGTCCAGGGTGCCGCGGAAGCAGGCACCGGTCGCCCCGCCACCGTGGATGAGCAGCAGCGGGGGCAGCGACGGCGCGGAGCCGTCGCTCCCCAGCACCTCGTAGTACAGCCCGGAGGTCGGCTCGTACCCGCAGCGCAGCGCCCGCGCGGTCACCCGAGCATCCGGCGCAGCGCCGCCCGCGGGTCACCCAGCCGCGTGTGCACGACCTTCTGCTCCAGGTACGACAGCAGCTCGTCGGCCGACTCCTCGCGGCCGAGGGCGCTGTTCTTCGACCCGCCGAAGGGAGTGCCGAAGTAGTGGCGGGTGGAGTCGTTGACCCAGACGTAGCCGGCGTCCAGCGCCTCGGCGGTCTTGTGCGCCACGTGCAGGTCGTTGGTCCACACGCTCGCCGTCAGCCCCAGGTCCAGGCGGTTGGCGTCGGCGACCATGTCGTCGTAGTCGTCCCACCGGAACACCGACATGACCGGCCCGAAGATCTCCTCGCTGCCGATCCGCATGTCCAGGCGGACGTCGGCGAACAGCGCGGGGTCGATGAAGTTCCCCCGCTCGGGCACCCCGTCGGGGCGCCCACCGCCCCGGACCAGCGTCGCGCCCTCGGCCACGCCCGCCTCGATGTAGCCGCTCACGCGGTCGTGGTGCGCCGGGCTGACGACCGGGCCCACGTCGGTCGCCTCGTCGTAGGCGACGCCGACGCGGTACTCGTCGAGCCGGGCGGCCATCCGCGAGACGAACTCGTCGTAGATGGCCCCGTGCACCATGATCCGCGAGTTCGACCCGCACGACTGCCCCTGGCAGACGTCGAGGTTCATGCCGTAGATCGCGCCCTCGACCGCGGCGTCGAGGTCGACGTCGGGGAAGACGACCATGGCGTTCTTGCCCCCGAGCTCCAGCGACAGGTGCTTGACCGTGCCGGACTCGGCGGCGCGGCGCTGGATCAGCAGGCCGGTCGGCACCGAGCCGGTGAAGGCCAGCCGCTTGACCCGCGGATGGGTGACCAGGCGGTCCCCCACGCTGCCGTCACCGGTCACGATGTTGACCACACCCGGCGGGAACGCCTCGGCGAACAGCTCGCCCAGGGCCAGCGTCGACAGCGACGTCTCCTCCGACGGCTTCATCACCAGGGTGTTGCCGGTGATGAGCGCCGGCAGCGGGCGGGTGAGGGCGAACATGACCGGGTGGTTGAACGCGGTGATGCGCCCGACGACGCCGTAGGGGCGGTGGGCCGTGTAGTGCAGGTTGCCCGGGCTGGCGGGGTAGACGTCGCCGGTCATCGCCTTGGCGAGTGCCGGCCAGCCCCGGAGGTAGGTGTCGCTCAGGTCGACGTCGACCCGCATGGCCTTCACGGGGTTGCCGCAGTCGATCGCGTCCAGCATGGCCAGCCGTTCCCGGTTGTCCCGGACCAGCTGCGCGAAGGTCGCGAAGCAGGCCGCCCGGCCGTCCACGCCGAGCGCCTCCCAGGCCGGCTGCGCCTCCTGGGCGGCGGTCACGGCCGTCGCGACGTCGTCCGGCGCCGCCGACGGGACGGTGGTCACGAGCTCGCCGGTGGAGGGGTCGTAGACGTCGCGCCGGGTGTCCCCCGTCCCGTCGGTCAGCCGCCCGCCGATGAGCATCCTGAAGTCCTGACCCCGGACGTGCGTGGCCACCGGGTCGTCGAGCGTCTGCGTCATGTGGTCGCTTCCTTCCGTGCCGTCAGAAACCAGGGGTGAGGACGTCGAGGAGGGCCGGCCGCCCCGAGCGGACGACCTTGACGGCCGCCTCGAGCTGTTCGGCGAGCGTGTCGGCGTCGGAGATCGGGCCCTCGGCCCAGACCCCGAAGGACCGGGCCATGCCCGCGATGTCCACGGCGGGCTCGCTCAGGCCCGCGCCCACGTAGCGGTTGCCGGTGCCGTGCCCGCGGTGCGCGCCGATCCTCATCGCGTGCTCGACGGTGTTGCCGTACTGGCGGTTGTTGTGGACGACCACCAGCACGGGGAGGGAGCGGCTCGCCGCCGTCCACAGCGCCGAGGGCAGGAACAACAGGTCGCCGTCGGCCTGGACGTCGACGGTGACCGTGTCGCCCGTCTGGCCGAGCGCCACCCCGAGCGCGCCGCCGACCCCGTACCCCAGGCCGCCGCCGGCGGCCCAGCCCGCGTACTGCCGTGGCCGGTCGAGGGTCAGGAACTTGTGCTCGTGCCGCCCGTTCGTGCCGCCACCGAGCACGTAGTCGGTGCCGGCCAGCGCCAGGTCGAGCTCGTAGAGCATCCGCTCGACGGGGACCACGCCGGACGCCGTGGCGGCCGAGGCACGCTGCCGCCATCCGGCGCGCGCCGCCCGGACGCGCCCGGTCATCGCCGCGGTCCGCTGGGCCACCACGTCGGCGGGCAGCGGCTCCTGCCGGAGCCGGTCGACGAGCGCGGACACGACCTGGTCGGCGCCGGCGGTGACGTGCCGGCGCGCGGGCACCATGGACTGGTAGTCGTGCGCCCACGCCCGCAGCTTCAGGGACGACAGCGTGACGTTCAGGACGCTGAGGTCGGCGTTGCCGAGCCGCCCGCCCAGCGCCGAGTGCAGGTCCTCCACGTCGAGGGCCAGCACGACGTCGGCCTCGGCCACGACGCCGTCGACGTGCATCGCGGCCAGCGGGTGGCTGGTCGGGAACGCGTGCCGGACCCCGGTGTCGACGACGGGCGCGCCCAGCGCCTCGGCCAGCTCGACGACCCGGGCGAAGGCCTCCGCGGACTCGCCGACGTACCCGGCCAGCACCACCGGGCGCTCGGCCCCCCGGAGCTCCTCGAGCATCCAGGTCACCGCGGCGGGGTCGGGAGCCGGGTCGCTGGGCACGGCGAAGCGCTCGAGGCCCGAGGTGACGAACCCGTCGGGGACCGGGTCCTCCTGGATGTCCACGTCGTAGCAGAGGTAGACCGGACCGGCCGGCCCGCTGGTGGCTGCGGCGTAGCCCCGCGCGAAGGACTCCTCGACGCTGGCCAGGTCGTGCGGCTCGTCGTCCCACTTGACGAAGTCGCGCACGATGTTGGCCTGCACCGATGCGGTGTGGATCCAGTCGATCCACGGTCGCCGGCGGGGCTTGGACTTCGGGCCGGTGCCGCCGAGCAGCAGCATCGGCGCACGGTCGCACCACGCGTTGTAGATGGCCATGCTCGCGTTCTGCAGACCGACGACGTTGTGCAGGAGCGCGGCCATGGGTTTGCCGGTGGCCTTGGCGTACCCCTGGGCCATCGACACCGCGACCATCTCGTGCATGCACAGGGTCAGCTCGGGCGCGCCCGGGGTGTGCACCAGCGAGTCGTGGATGCCCCGGAAGCTCGCCCCGGGATTGAAGGCCACGTGCTCGATGCCGGCCTCCATCAGGAGGTCGACGACCACGTCGGAGCCGTAACGCGGAGCTCTCGCCACTGCCTCTTCCTTCATCATCGCTGGCGGACGTCGTGCGGGCGGTGGTTCAGGCGAGGAAGCTCGCGGGCGGGGTCGGCCCCCAGGTGTTGAGCGTCGTCTTCAGCCGGTCCTCGGGCTGCCAGCCGATCGGCGGCTGGTGCGGGTCCACGATGTGGACCATGTCGGCGAACAGCTCGATCCGCAGGCCCGAGGACGGGTCGCAGACGTAGACGAAGAGGCTGCGCCCCGGGCGGTGCCGGCCCGGCCCGTACTCGATCTTCAGCCCGTGGGCGTCCAGGTGGTCCATCATCGGCTGGTAGGCGTGCCATCCGGCGACCTCGAACCCGAGGTGGTGCACCGTGCCCCCGGCACCGGGCCGCAGCGCGACGTTGTGGTGCTCGGTGTCGGTGCGCATCCAGAACAGGTCCTGGCCGATGTACTCGGACAGGCGCAGGCCGATCACCTGCGTGAAGAAGTCGACCGACTCCGGCGGCCGGGGGCTCTTGAGGTTCACGTGCCCCATGCGCCGCGGGCGCAGGGCCGACGCGGCCGGAACGGCCACCTTCAGCCCGGAGACGTGCTCGAAGCTGAGCGTCGTGCCGCCCGGCTCGGTGATCTCCACCGCGCCGTCCGTGCGCCGCGAGGAGCCCGGCAGCCGCTCCAGCTCGCCGAGCTCCAGCTCGTCGGGAACGGCGAACACCAGGCGCTGGACGGCCAGCTCCCGGCCGGGCAGCAGCTCGATCGCGCCCTGCCCGCGACCCGAGTGGTACTCCCCCTCGCAGACGGCCAGCAGGTGCCCGTCCTGCTCCTCGATCTGCATGTGCAGGCCGGTGGCGAGGAACTGCGCGGTCGCCTCGGGGTCGGGTACGGCCACGACGATCCGCTCGACCTGGCCGGGCGCCGACCCGAGGCCTGCGGTCGCCGGCGACGGGGCGGGGCTGGACGACATGGGCGATCGCTTCCTTTCGTCGGCGCCGTGCGGAGGTCGCAGCGAGCGCGCTGGACCCTTCGGCGCATTGCGTGAGTGACGGAACGAGCGGAGTGGCGAGGAAGGGGCGCGGAACCGGTGGCGGGCCGCATCCGGGCACGATCCGGGTGCCGCGGCGGGTCGCTCGGACCCGCCGCGGACCCGGCGGTGACCTACAGGAAGACCCCCAGGTTCTTGGTCCCCAGGGAGGCCTGGTCCAGCAGGATGCGTCGCCGCGAGATGAGCAGCCGCTCACCCTCGGGACGCAGGCGGTCCTGGCGCTCTCCGACGATGAGGTCGTGGGCCCCGAGGTCTCCCCGGCTGCGGAACAGCAGGAAGTTGGTGCGGACGTCGTACTCCCCGGGCACGTCCGCGGTCCGGACCCTCAGGTTGGTGACCAGCCGGCGGGTCAGCGACGGCGGATCCTCGGCCCACGCCACGTCGGTGCGCAGCCGCTTGACGCGCAGCGCCAGCGACCCGTACGTGTCGTCGAAGTGCCCCAGCTCCTCGACGATGTCGCTGGCGGGGGTCTTCCGGTTGACCCGGATGGGAGCGAAGTACTCCACCTCCGGCGCGAAGAGCTCCAGCCACTCCTCCCACCGGCGCTCGTCCAGGCACTCGGCCTCGTGGGAGTAGAGGTCCTCGATCTGCAGCCGGACGGCGAGGTCGACGCCCGGCGCCGTCGCGGTCACGACTGCTCCTGCAGGACGAGGTCGCGCCAGACCTTGTAGTACGTCCGCCCGGCCGCCTCGCTGAACTTCCCGTCGTAGACGTCACCCGGCCCGGGGAACTCCCCCGCGGCGAGCGGCTCGGCGTGCACGCCCATCCCGTAGTGGAGCATGAACTCCTCGCCGCGGTAGAGGGCGCCGTTGGCCGTCCGCGTCTGCGCCTCCCAGTTCTCGGTGTCGTCCTGGTCGAACATGCCCGAGGAGCTGAAGGTCTGGGTGTACATGCGCTTGGCCGAGCGCTTCCACCACTCGGGCGCGTTCTTCTCGACGATGTGCCAGGACCACACCTGCATGCGGTCCGGCCCCGCCGGCTGCCAGACGCGCAGCATGGCCCCGCTCACCAGCCGGCCCTCCATCGGGATGAAGTTCGGGATGAGGAAGGAGAAGTTCGGGAACACGTTGCCGTGCATGTTCTTCAGCCGCGCCAGGGTGCGCAGCTGACCCTCGTCGAGGTTCTGCGCGTACTCGTCGGCCAGCTCCGCCGGGAAGTAGGAGTGGTCGTCCCGGTGGACCCCGACGCCCAGGCCGTGACCGTTGCCCGGGTCGACGTGGTAGCCGTCCCGGCCGAAGTCCGCGCCCTTGACCATGTCCAGCCGCGACAGGAAGGAGTGCGCCGTGGCGGTGTGGTACGCGTCGGCGGTGAAGTTCTCCGAGGGCAGCCGCCAGTTCGAGGGCACCACCCAGCGCTCCGGAACGCCCACGACCTCCATCTCGGCACGGCCGACGATGAGGTCGAGGTACCAGCGCACGTTGCCGAGGAACTCCTCCAGCGAGGGTCCGGTCTTGTCCCAGGTCGCGAAGACCAGCCCCTGGTAGACCTCGGTCCGCGCCTCGACCAGGTGGAGGGCCGCACGGTCGAGACCGCCCGGATAGGCACTGCGCTCGAACGGGGCTCCCATGAGCGTGCCCATGAAGTCGCCCTTCGAGCCGTACGTGAAGCCGTGGTACGGGCAGCGCCACATGTTCGTCTGCCCGGAGTCCTCGCAGGCGAGCTTCATGCCGCGGTGCCGGCAGGCGTTGAGGAACACCCGCACCACGTCGTCGTCCCCCCGACCGACGATGACCGACTCCTCGCCCATGGTGCGGACGACGAACGACCCCGGGTTCGGCACCTCGGACACGTGCGCCAGGAACAGCCACGTGCGGCCGAACAGCCGCTCCTTCTCCAGCTCGTAGACATCGGGGTCGCTGTACACGAACAGCGGGATCTCACCCGCTTCCGGCCTCACCGTCTTGCGGATGCGCTCGCACAGCTCTTCACGGCCGCGGAGGTCGTATCGGCTCATGTCTCCAGCACGCTTTCACTCGGTGACCCCGGAGGGTCGAACACCCGGTACCGGTCTCCTGCACGACGCCTCCTCACCCCGGGTCGCTCCCGGCCCGGCGAGTGGCGGCGCCCATCGATCACTCCACGAGGCTGATGGCCTGGACGGGGCACACCTGGACGGCCGACTCGACGCGCGCTCTGGCCTCCTCCCCGATCTCTTCGCGCAGGAGCACCGCCTTGCCGGAGTCCTCGTCGAGGTCGAACTCCTCCGGCGCCTCCATGACGCAGTTCCCGTAGGCGTTGCAGAGCGAGAGGTCGAGGTGGATCTTCATGCACTCTCCTGGGTCACCGATGGGTCGTTCCTGGTGCCGGCGCCGGCCCGGTGCGGGCCGCGCCCCTCCATGTCCGGGGTGCCACGAGCGGCTCCCGAGCGCTCTGCGGTCGGACGGTGCGCCACCATCCGCCGCCCGAGCGACGTGCTCATTGCGCACACAACGTAGCAAGATAAGCTCCCGTGTGGCAAGAGACACAGCCGTCGTCGACGGTGACGTGGGGTTGCGGACGTGGAGGGGTGCGGTGGGCCATGCCGGGACCTCGACCCTGACCGGCTGCGGTGTCGGCTCCGTGTCCACCCCGTGTCGGCCGATGGCGCGCCGTAGCGTGACGGCATCCAGGCGGTCCGGGTCGGGGCGTCCGGGGGACGGACATACGCTCTCCCCCTGCCGCGCGGTGCCCAGCCACCGGCCGCGTCCGACGCATCCCGAAGGGGAGTTCCCATGGTCTCGCCGCTGACGACGTCCGGAGACGGCGAGGCGGGCCGCTCCGGCCGGGTGCAGTCGGTGGATCGCGCCTGCCTGTTGCTCAACGCCCTCGCCGCCGACCCCACGCGCCCGAGGTCGGCGCTGGACCTCGCCCGCGAGACGGGCCTGCACCGGACGGTGGCGCACCGGCTGCTCCGCACCCTCGCGCTGAACGACCTGGTGTCCGAGGCCGGCGGCCGGTACTCGATCGGCAGCGCCGCGGCCGTCATGTCGCTGGCCTACGTCGAGCGCCTCGGCCTGCGCCAGGCCGCGCTCCCCTACGCCGTCGAGCTGCACACCTCGATCCAGGACGCGCCGTGGATCGTGTCGCTGGCCATCCCGGCCACGGACTGCGCCATCCTCATCGACCGGCTGTGGAAGCCACAGGCTCCCCTGGCCAGCCTCCTGGACCTCGGCACCCGGCTGTCCCTGACCGGCAGTGCCATCGGCCGGTGCTTCCTCGCCTACGGGCACGGCCTCGCCTCCGTGCCTGCCGACGACGAGGCGCTGCAGCGCCGGCTGGTCGCGGTGCGGGAGGCCGGCGGCGTCGACTGGTCGTCGAACGAGATCCGGCCGGGGATCAGCGCGATCGCCGCGGTCATCCGCAACCGGGACGGCGCGCCGGTGGGTGCGGTGTCCGTCTCCGGCCCCGACCTGGGACCGCACCTGTCGACCGACAGCGAGCTGGCCCAGCGGGTGCACTCGACGGCGCAGTCGGTCTCGCGCGTCCTGGTCTGACCTGCGCCGGCCGGCCACGACCCGGTGCCCGCCGTCGTCCGGCGGCACCGGGTCGTGGACCGGGGCGGTCATGGCGCTAGCTCGCGTCCTCGAGGGCCACGGTGACATCCCGGGAGCCGATCGGGGTCAGTCCCCGCGCGGTGACGAACGCGGACAGCCCCTGCCGCGCCCGGTCGGGGATGTCGGGGGTGTAGAACGGCGCGTCCCGCCTGATCAGCTCGGCGATCAGCGCGGCCTCCATGGGCGGGAAGACCCGCTCGCCCACCTCGGTCGCCAGCCCGGGATCGGCGGCCAGCGCGGTCTGGGCCCGCCGCACCGCCTGCGTCATCGCCGCGGCGGTCGCGCGGTCCTCCTCGAGCAGCCGGCGGGTCGTCATCAGCGCCGCGAACGTGTAGTCCTGGCTGCCCGGCGGCCCGTCGCCCCGGCGGGCGTCGACCACGAGCCGCCCGACGCCCTGCTGGACGGCCACCTCCGCGCCCATCCCGTTGGCCCAGAAGGCGTCGATCGTCCCCGCCTCGAGGGCCTTGGCCGCCGTCACCCCGAAGGACACGCTGCCGGCGTCGGCGCCGCGGACGGGCATGATCTCCAGCCCCGCGGCGGACGGGTCCACCCCCGCGGCCCGCAGCATCTCCACGAGCCCGAGGTCCGGCCCGGGCGCCGCGCCGATGCGGACGTCGCGCAGCGCGGCGAGGTCCCCCCGCGCGACGTCGAGGTCGCTGCGCACGACGAGGAACCAGTACATGTGCTGCGACAGGGCGCCGAGCAGGGCGATCCGGTCCCAGCCGTCGGGCAGGTGTCCCGGCGCGTGCGCCGCACCGGCGAGGAAGTGGATGTCGCCCTCGGCGAGGGCGGCGACCGCGTCGGTGACCGGGAAGCGGAGCTCCAGGTCGGCGTCGAGGCCGAGGTCGCGCGCGTAGCCCAGCTCGACCGCGGCGATGGCCGGGAAGTACGACGGCGAGACGAGGTCGGGGACGGCGATGCGCACCGGCGACCCCATCAGCGGGCGGGCGACGCGGAGTGGTACCGGACCTCGAAGGTCAGGCATCCCTCGGCCGACGTCCAGGGGCCGTGCTCCATGCCCGGGGGACGGCAGGCGTACATGCCGGCCGTGAAGGTCTCCCCGAGCCGCACGTCGGTGAAGGAGCCCTCGAGGATGTACACCTCCTCCCAGAAGTCGTGGATCTGCACGCCGTTGGGCGAGGTGTCGGTGCCCGGCTCGAAGCGCAGGATGCGGCTGGCCACGCCGCCTTCCTCGTCCCGCGAGATCACGCGCTCGGTGAGCTCGGGCACGTTGCCGGCGCACGCGGTGAACGGCACCGAGTCGACGGGGAAGAACTCGAGTTCCGGCTTGGGCATGGGCCCTCCTCCTGGACGGTCGGTCAGTCGGTGGTGACGGTGTAGGTGTGCTCGAGGACCGGGCCGTCCCCGACGGCCAGCCGGAGGCGCCAGGTCCGCCCGTAGACGAACTGGCCGCCGAGCAGCGGGAGCGTGCCGCCCAGGACGACCAGGTCCGAGTCGTCGTCGGGCCCCAGCGTCTCGAACAGCCGGGTCAGGACGTCCCCGGGCGGGCGCAGGCCGGTCAGGGCGCCCTCCTGGTAGACCGTCCCGTCGACCCAGCTGGTGGCCGTGAGGGCGTCGAAGTCGCCGTCGAAGCCACCGGCGAGCACGTCGCCGGGCAGCGGCACGAGGACCGGAGCGACCGGCTTGACGCAGGCGGCCTTGGACTCGTGGACGTCCCGCTGCTCGACCAGCCGGTCGGTGTGGTCGGAGCCCACGCCGAGGTACCAGCGGCCGCCGAGGCGCGCGTACACCGGCTCCACCTCACCCGCGGTCTGCGTGCCGCCGACCGACACCTGCGCCTCGGTGGTGAGCAGGGCGGGGTCCAGCTCGTAGAACATCGGGACCGTGGGGGGCGGGGCGATCCCCTGCTCGGCCAGCTCGTCGATGTGGTGCTGCACCGCGGCGCGGTCGCGGCCGGTGTAGCCGGCGATGACCAGCCGCTGCGGTGCCGCCGAGATCCGCTCGGTCGTCCCGGCCACCTCGAACTCGACCTGCGCGCTCATGCCCGTGCCCCTTCCGGCGTCGGTGACGCCTGCGATCCGTAGGCCCCGGGCAGCGCCCCGGACCGCCTGCGCCGGTCACCCAGGACGGGGAACTCCCCGCGGATGTCGGCCACCACCTGCAGGTCGACGGGGACGACGGCGACCTGCTCGTCGGCACCGGCCTCGAACAGCACCGACCCCCACGGGTCGACGACCCGGCTGTGGCCGGCGAGCTGCACGTCGCCGGCCTGCGTGCCGGCGCTGTTGCACGCCACGACGAAGACCTGCTCCTCCACGGCGCGGCAGCTGGTGAACAACCGCCAGTGCTCCAGCCGGCGCATCGGCCAGGCCGCGGGCACGACCACCAGCTCGGCCCCGAGGTCGACCAGGTCGCGCCACAGCTCGGGAAAGCGGAGGTCGTAGCAGGTCGTGGTGCCCACCGCCCCCAGGCGGTCGGTCCGGCGGACGCCGACCGCGTCCCCCGGCGTCAGCAGCTGGGCCTCCAGCGACTGGTAGCCGAAGACGTGGATCTTCCGGTACGTGAGCGCGAGCTCGCCCTGCGGGTCCACCAGCACCGCCGTGTTGAACAGCCGGTCCCCCTCGCCGCGCTCGACGATGCTGCCGAGGTGGACGAAGCAGCCGCGCTCCCGGGCCGTGGCCCGCGCCAGCTCGACCGTCGGGCCGGCGAGGGTCTCCGCCCGCTGCGGGTACTGCTCGAAGGAGAAGTAGCCCGCGGCCCACAGCTCCGGCAGGACGATCAGGTCGACGTCCGGCAGCGTCGCCAGGAGCTCGCCGACCCGCTCGCGGCGTCGCTCCGGCGACTCCTCCGGCGGGCTCGAGACCTGCGCGAGACCGATGTCCATACAGCTCCCCTCGATTCGGGTGCGGTCGGGCCCGTCAGCGGGGAACCGCGACGTACTTCGTGCTGAGGTACTCCTGGATGCCGGCCCGGCCGCCCTCGCGACCGATCCCGGACTCCTTGACTCCCCCGAAGGGCGCCGCGGCGTTCGAGACGATCCCCTGGTTCAGACCGACCATGCCGACGTCCAGCGCCTCGGTCACCCGCAGGCCCCGCGCCAGGTTCTCGGTGAAGACGTAGGCCACCAGGCCGTACTCGGTGGCGTTCGCCCAGGCGACGGCCTCCTCCTCGGTGTCGAACGCGACGATCGGCGCGACCGGACCGAAGACCTCCTCGTGCATCAGCCGCGAGTCGGTGCTGACGTCGGTGAGGACCGTGGGCTGGAAGAACCAGCCGGGGCTGTCGGGCACGGGGCCCCCACCCGCGAGGACGCGGGCCCCGCGGGCCACCGCGTCGTCGACCAGGCCGGCGACCTTCTGCACCGACTCCTCGTCGATCAGCGGACCGACCTGCGTCCCCTCGTCCAGGCCGTGCCCCAGCCGCAGGCTGCCCAGGCGCTCGGCCAGCCGGCGGGCGAACTCGTCGGCGACCTCACGGGCGACGTACATGCGGTTGCTGGAGGTGCAGGCCTCCCCCATGTTGCGCATCTTGGCCAGGACCGCGCCCTCGACCGCGCGGTCGAGATCGGCGTCGGCGAACACGAGGAAGGGGGCGTTGCCGCCGAGCTCCATCGAGGTGCGCACCACCTTCGTCGCGCACTGGGCGAGCAGCACCTTGCCCACCGCGGTGGACCCGGTGAAGGAGAGCTTGCGGATCCGGCCGTCCTCGAGCAGCGGCCGGGTGACCTCCCCCGACGTGGTGGTCGTGACGACGTTGAGGACGCCCGGCGGGAGACCGCAGTCCTGCAGCACCTGGGCGAACAGCAGCGTCGTGAGCGGGGTGAGCTCCGGCGGCTTGATCACCGAGGTGCAGCCCGCGGCCAGCGCCGGGGCGATCTTCCGCGTGGCCATGGCCAGGGGGAAGTTCCACGGCGTGATGAGCATGCACGGGCCCACCGGACGGCTCGTGACGAGCAGCCGGCTGGCGCCGTTGGGGGCCTGCATGTACCCGCCGTCGATCCGCACGGCCTCCTCGGAGAACCACCGGAGGAAGTCGACGGCGTAGTCGAGCTCGGCGTGCGCCTCGGCGAGGGGCTTGCCCATCTCCAGGGTCATCAGCGTCGCGAACTCGTCGCGCCGGGCGAGGGTGGTGTCGTACGCCGCCCGCAGGATGTCCGCGCGCACCCGCGGCGGGGTGTCCGCCCACGAGTCCTGGGCCGCGGCGGCGGCGTCCAGGGCCGCCATGCCCTCCGCGGGGTCGCCGTCGGCGACCTGGACCAGTTCCTCCCCGGTCGCCGGGTCGTGCACGGCGAAGGTGCCGCGCGCGGCCGGCCGCCACTCCCCGTCGATCAGGAGCCCGCGGGGAACGGCCTCCAGCACCTTGCGCACCGTCGCGTCGTCGCGCGTCACCGAGGACCTCCTGTCAGCACCGCGCCGTTGGCCGGCGCCTTGAGTCGGACCAGCTCGCCGAGCTCGCGCCCGTGTCCGCCGAGGCGGGCGACGTCGAGGACCGCGCGGGCCAGCGCGAGGTCCTGCAGGGCCGTGCCCACGGACTTGAACGTGAGGAGGTCCCGGTCGGGCTCCCGGCGCAGCAGGCCCGGGTCGCGGGCCAGCCGGGACACCGCCACCAGACGGCCGGGGTCCAGGTCGCCGTCGGCGCAGCCGGCGATGATGTCGCCGGACTCGGCCAGGACCTGCGTCGGGTCGTCGACGACGACCGTCGCGCTGCGCAGCATCGTCGTCCGGTCGAGCTCCCGGAGGTCGGGGCGGGTCGAGCCGATGGACAGCACCGTGGTGCCGCGGCGCAGGGCGGCACCGTCGAGCACGGGCTGCGTCGCCTTCGTCGCGAGGACGACGACCTCGGCGTCGGCCACCGCGTCGTCGACACCGGCGGCCGGCTGCACGGCGAGGCCCAGTTCCTGGGACATGCGGTCGGCGAAGGCCGCGCGCCGCTCGGGCGACGGGCTGTACACCTGCACCGAGTCGAGGGACCACATCCGGGCCAGTGCGCGCAGGTGGCCCTCGGCCTCGAAGCCGGAGCCGACGACGGCCAGCCGTCGCGGCGGCGCCTCGACCATCAGCTCGGCTGCCACCGCGGTGTAGGTGGCCGTGCGCAGCCGGGTCAGCTCGTCGGCGTCGAAGATCCCGAGGAGCTCGCCCGACGCGACGCTGTACAGGAGGACGACGTAGCGGTTCCCGACCCCCCGGACCAGCGTCATGATCTTGAGACCCATGACGTCGTCGAGGACGGCCGGCATCGTCCGGATGAAGCCCGTCGCGCTGGGCACGTCGATGCGCGGGGGCAGCTGGGTCCGGCCGGCCGTCTCCGCCTCGAGCGCGAAGCGGGCCGCGCCCCGGCAGACGTCGTCGGTCGCGAGGGTCCGGATGTCCCCTCCGTCCAGGAACAGGGTCATGCCGGGAACCGGCCGGTGTAGAACTGCTCGTCGTCCTCCGGGAGGTCGTAGCCGGACGCGGCCAGGCCGGCGCGCAGCGCCTTCATCTGCGGGGGGAGCAGGCGCATCTGCGGCATGCGCAGCAGCCCGCCGTTGTACCCCTGGAGGTAGCTCAGGTACTTCCAGCCGTTGCGGTGGATGAGGTTGGCGCCGGCGAAGGTGGCGTGGAAGGCGCCCTTGGCGTCGCGCGCGGCCTGGTAGCTCCAGAACACCTCCATCGCCTCGTCCCACTTGCCCTCCCGCAGGAGGTTCATCCAGCGGGGGACGCGGTCGCCGAACGACTCGTAGGCGCTGGTGCCGATCCACTGGACGCCGAGGCGGTCGACGGTCAGCGGGCCGTACTGCTCCATGGGGTTCTCGACGAGGACGTGCTCGCCCACCCGGCGGTGCACGTCGACGAGGGCACTGAGCGACGCGGAGCCGCCGGCCTCGTACTTCAGCGCCGCGGCGGTGTCGAGCTTGGCCATCTCCTCGATCGCCTCGGCCGGGAAGCCGGTCGGGTCCAGGTGCTTGAAGCCCCACGTCATGACCGCGAACAGGATGAGCGCGAGGTCCGTGCTCTCCGAGACGTGCCGGGTGTGCTCGACGATCTCCTGGGCCGTCTTCGGGCGGAAGGACGGCGGGTAGGACAGCAGCGCGGCCTCGAACCCCAGCGCGGTGGCCGCGTCGGCGGCGCGGAGGGACTCCTCGACGGTGGAGAACGAGAGGTGCGCGACGAGCTTGAAGTCGTCGGGCGCCGCCTCCTTGGCGATCTCCATGAACTCGACGTACTCGTCGGTGGTCGTGCCGCTCTCGGAGGCGACCAGCGTGCCCCAGAAGCCGTGCTCGGCAGCCCGTCGCACGTCGTGGGCGATGCCCTCGCGGTTGAGGGCGGAGAAGTCGGCCGTGAAGGAGGGCAGCGTGACGTTGCAGGCGCCGTGCCACTGTTCGCGGGCGCGGTCCTTGACCTCGGCGCGCGTGTAGGGAAGTGCCATGGGGAATCTCCTGATGACGACGTGTCCGGACGATCTGGGGCTGCTGCTCACGGGGAGGCTGCGGTCACCGCTCCGGTGACCGCGACGCGGAGACGACACCCGCCGGCCGAGCCCCGGCACCGTGCCATGTGGCAACTGTATGCACTTGGCCTCTCGCTGGCAAGGGTGAGAAGCGGCCCGGTGCGGAGTCGGGCACCCCCGGCGCGGGCTAGCATGCGGGGCAGACCAGGGCGTCCCCGCCCGGTCGCGCCCGCTGACATTGGACGGAGCAATGCCCGCTCTCGCACCCGGCGCCGGCGAGTTCCCCCGCCGCACCAGCGCGGACGACGTCGCCGACGCGCTGCGCGAGGCGATCGTCCGAGGAGACTTCGAGGACGGCGAGGAGCTCAACCAGGTCGCCCTGGCCAAGCACTTCGGCATCTCGCGCGTGCCGGTGCGCGAGGCACTCCGCCAGCTCCAGGCCGAGGGTCTGGTCAGCGCCCGGGCGCACATGCGCGCGGTCGTCACGGCGCTGACCCGGGAGCGCGTCGCGGAGGTGCTCGACCTGCGCATGCTCATGGAGCAGTACCTCCTCCGGCGGGCGGCCGGTCGCCTCACCCCGGCCGATCTCGCCGCCCTGCTCGACCTGTGCGACGAGATGGAGAAGGCCGAGGACCACGAGGCCTGGCTCGCGCTGAACTCCCGGTTCCACGGGCGGCTGTACGCGGCAGCCCGGGCGGACCTCGCCCTCGACCTCGCCCAGAAGCTCACGGCGCGGATCCAGCGGTACCTGCACGCCGGGCGCGGCGAGGGGGTGCACCGCAACTTCGAGGCCAACGCCGAGCACCGCCAGATCGTCGAGGCGGTCGCGGCCGGCCGCGTCGACGACGCCTGCCGGCTGCTCGAGGAGCACATCGGCGCCACGCGTGAGCGCGTGCTGGACCTGCTGGAGGACAGCCGGGTCCCCAGCGGCACCGAGGCACCCTGACGCCCTGACGCCCTGACGCCCGAGGGCGTCGTGCCGGCCACGGCCCCCGTCACACGACCAGCGGCGGGCCCATCGACTCCTTGAGCCGGGCGCGGTAGGGGAACAGCGCACGCGGCGAGCCGGCGGCGATGGCACCCACGACGATCCCGTCCCGGCGGTACTCGGCGACGAACCGGTCCGACGCCGGGTCGCCGTCGACCACGTCGACCTGGTCGCCCAGGGTGGGCAGGCCCACGCCCTGGATGCGGGTGCCGAACTGGTCGGTCCAGAACGACGGCACCGGGACGAACGCCGGGACGTCCGGCCCGTGCAGCAGCCGGCGCGCCGCGGCGGCCCCCTGCTCGGTGGCGTTCGTCCAGTGCTCGATGCGCAGCAACCCGCCCCCGAGCGCCGGGTGCGGCCACCGCGCGACGTCTCCGGCCGCGACGACGCCGTCCAGCCCCTCGACGGCGAGCGACGCGTCGCAGACGACGCCGTCCTCGAGCACGGCGCCCGAGCCGGTCAGCCAGTCGGTCACCGGCGCCGCGCCCACCGCCACGACGACGACGTCGGCGGCCTCGGTGGTCCCGTCGTCCAGCCGGATCCCCCGGACGCGATCATCCCCGTCGAGGCCGGCGACGCTCACCCCCTCGCGGACGCGGACGCCGTGCGCGCGGATCCGCTCGGCCGCGGCCGGGGACAGCGGCCCCAGCGGCCGGTGCAGCACCGGGAGCGCCCCCAGCAGGGTCACGTCGAGGCCCAGCGAGCGGCAGGTCGAGGCGATCTCGGTGCCGATGAAGCCGGTCCCGATGACGCCGACCCTGGTCGCGGTCGCCAGCAGCTCGCGCAGGGCCAGCGCGTCGTCCAGCGTCCGCAGCGCGGTCACGCCTGCGATCGGCGGCACGGTCGGCAGGCTGCGCGCGGCGGCGCCGGTGGCCACGACGAGGCCGTCGTACCGGACCTCTCCCCCGTCCTCCAGCACGAGCCGCCTGGCCGCGCCGTCCAGCGCGACGGCCCGGCGGCCCAGCTGCCAGGTGACGTCCAGCTCGGGCGCCTGACGCAGCGCCACGTCCTCCACCGCGGCGGTGGAGGCGAGGAAGTCCTTGGACAGCGGCGGCCGGTCGTACGGCGCGTGCACCTCGTCGCCGATGACGACGACCTCGCCCGCGAACCCCTCCCGCCGCAGCGTCTCGGCTGCCTTCAGTCCGGCGAGCGAGGCTCCGACGACGATGATGCGCTCCACGGCCATAATGTAAACAGTCTTCAGCTTGGCGGACAAGCACGCCGAGCCGGTGGGAGGAGAGCCGGATGACCAGCGCCGTCGACCTGGTCCGCGCCCATCTCGACGCGGAGGACCGCCAGGACCTGGACGCCACCATGGCCACGTTCACCACCGACTGCTGGTACGCCATCCCCGCCCAGGACCACCTGCTGCGCGGTCAGGACGAGGTGCGGGCGCACTACGCGGCGCTGTTCGCCACCTTCCCCGACCTGGTCAACGAGGAGGTCACCCTCCACGACGCCGGGGACCGGGTGTTCGCCTCGATCGTCGTCCGGCGGTCCCACCTCGGGGCGTGGGGGCCCTTCGCCCCGACCGGCCGCGAGGTGGTCACGCACGCTCTGGCCGAGTTCCTGATCGCGGCGGACGGGCTGCTGGCGGCCGAGATCGTGCACGTCAACCCGCTGGAGGGGCTGCACCAGATCGGTGCCGTGCCGACGCGCAGCGTGCTCGAGCTGGCGCGGCTGTACCGGGAGGCCGTGTCGTGAGCACGGCAGGGCTCCTGGCCGGCCGCACCGCGATCGTCACCGGCGCCTCGCGCGGCATCGGAGCCGCCACGGCGGTCGCGCTGGCGCAGGCCGGAGCCGCCGTGGGTCTCCTCGCGCGGGACCCCGCGGCGCTGGCGCGGCTGGCGACCCGGCTCGGGGACGAGGGCACGTGCGCCGTCGCCGTGCGCACGGCCGACGTCGCCGACGCCCCGTCGCTGCGCGCGGCGATCGACGCGCTGACCGGCGATCTCGGCGCCCCCTCCATTCTCGTGAACAACGCCGGAGCCATCGACCGCTCCCCCACCGAGACGACGAGTGCCGGGTCCTGGCGGCGCGTCCTGGACACCAACCTCGGCGGCGCGGTCACGGCGTCGACGGCCGTCCTCGGCGCCATGCGGGATCTCGGCGGCGGATCGATCGTCAACATCGCCTCGCTGAGCGCGCACTTCGGCGTCCGCCGGGCCGCCTCCTACGGTGCGAGCAAGTCGGCGCTGCTGGGCCTCACCCGCGCCCTCGCCCTGGAGTGGGCGGCCGACGGGATCCGCGTCAACGCGGTCACGCCGGGCTACATCGCCACCGACCTCACCGCGCCGCTCACCGCGGATCCCGAGCGGTCGGCGGGGATCGTGTCCCGGATCCCGTTGGGCCGCTGGGGCTCTCCCGAGGACGTCGCCGGCACCGTGGTCTACCTGTGCTCGGACCTGGCGGCGTACGTCACCGGGCAGGTGGTCGTGGTCGACGGCGGCTACAGCGTCGACGGGTAGCCGGTCAGGCCAGGAACATCCCTCCGTTGACGTGGAGCACCTGACCGGTGACGTAGCCGGCGCCCGGCCCGAGCAGGAACAGGACGGGGTCGACCACGTCGGCGACCTCACCCAGCCGGCCCATGGGGATCGCCGCGACGGCAGCCGCTTCGTCGACGTTCGCGTTCCCGCTGGTCATCCGCGTCCGGATCGGGCCGGGCGCGACGGCGTTGCAGCGGATGCCGTCGCGCGCGTGCTCGAGTGCCACCGACCTGACCAGCGCCTCCACCCCCGACTTGGCGGCCGCGTAGTGGGCGCCGGAGGCCGAGCCCTTGCGGGCCAGGCCGCTGCTGAGCATCACGATCGCGCCGCCGCCCCGCCGCTGCATCGCGGGGAGCACCTCCCGCGTCACGAGGAAGGCACTGGTCAGCGAGGCGTCGACGACCCGCTGCCAGTCGGCCGGCCGCATCTGCGCCACCGCGGCGCGGTGGACCACCCCGGCACCGCAGACCAGCTGCTCCGGCTCGCCGAGCTCGGCCCGGACGGCCGCCACCGCCGCGGCCACCGCGCCCGGGTCGGTGAGGTCGCAGCGCAGCGTCAGCGCGGCGCGCGGGTTCGGCTCCAGGTCCAGCACGGCCACGGCGGTGCCGGCGGCCGTCAGCGCGTCGACGACTCCCGCGCCGATGTCACCGGCGCCGCCGGCGACCAGCGCGACGGGTCGGTTCCTGCCTCCCCGCCGCGACCGGTCGCCGCCGGACACGTCGTTCAGGGCGCCGTCCCGCCGCCCGGCACCGCCCCGGCGTACCAGTCGGCCACGTCGTCGGCCGTCGTCCACCAGATCCCGTCGAGCCCCCGCAGGTGCTCCAGTGCCCGCGCCAGGTGCCGGGTCCGCCAGGCCTGCCCCGCGAGGAAGGGATGCAGGCCGATGCCGACGACGCGGGGCTGGTCGGCCCCCTCGTCGCGCAGCTGCTCGACCTGGTCGACGATGGCGGCCGCCATCTGCGCACCGTCGAAGTGGTGGATCGTGCACAGCGGGATGTCGTTGATCTCGCTGGAGTACGGCACCGACAGCAGCCGCCCCGAGGAGACGGTCAGGTCGTAGGGCAGGTCGTCGTTGGCCCAGTCCAGGGAGTAGTCGAACCCCGCCGCGGCGAGCACCTCGTGGGTGCGCGGGCTCGCCGTGAGGGCGGGGCCGAGCCACCCGCGGGGACGGCGCCCCAGGCCCTTCTCGAGGGTGGCGGCGACCCCGTCGACGTAGCCCCGCTCCTCCGCCTCGGGGATGAACGTCTGCCACGTCGAGTTGTCCACGCCGTGCCCGACGACCGCCCAGCCGCGCTCGGCGATCGCCGTGGCCACCTGCGGGTGCTCCTCGACGACCGCGGAGTTCACGATGGCGGTGACGGGGAGCTCCAGCCGGTCGAACAACCGCGCCAGGCGCCAGAACCCCGCGCGCGGCCCGTAGTCCCGCCAGCCGTAGTTCAACGGGTCCGGTACCAGCTCGGCGGTGAAGGGCGCGAGGCTCAGGGCCGGGCGCCCCCACTGGTAGTGCTCGACGTTGAGCCCGAGCCAGACGGCGACCCGGTTGCCGCCCGGCAGGCCGGGCAGGGTCCGCTCGGGCATCGGCGTGTAGTCGAAGACCGGGTTCATCAGGCTCCTCCTCCGGTGGCGTCCGGCTGCGCGGTGTCGAAGGCCGCGGTGTCGAAGGCCGCGGTGTAGAAGGCGACGGACGGCGGCCCGGCGGCCAGCCGGCCCACGCCGTCGAGGAACGCACCGGTCGTGGGCTCGGCCGCCGCCTCGTCGTGGGCCGCCTGGGAGGCCCACGTGGCCAGCACGACGACCTCGTCCCCCGCGACCGCCTGCAGGACCTGCACCTCCTGGCACCGGGGCGGGGCGAGGTAGCTGTCCCGGCCCGCGAGGACCGTGGCGGCCAGCGCCTGGGCGTCGGCCGCCGCCACGGGCAGGCGGATGATCTCCACGACGCTCATCGGCGCTGCTCGACCGGCAGCTCGTCCCCGCCACGGACCCGCCGGATGCCCCGGATGCCGAGCCCCGCGTCGGTGCTGATGACGGTGCCGGTGATGGTGCGGGCCTCGGTCGGGCTGGCCAGCAGGACGTAGGCCGCGGCGTGGTCCTCCGGGCGGGCCGCGATGCGCAGCGGCGTCACCGACTCGATCATGCCCTCGAGCTCGGGGCCGCCCTGCGCCCGCTGGGGCTCCCCCGTGGCGTCCGAGCCGAACGCCCGGGGCTTGCGCAGGTCGGTCGGCGTGCCGCCGGGCGCGACCCCGTTGACCCGCACGTGCGGTGCCAGCTCGAAGGCCAGCTGGCGCATCAGCCCGAGGTCGGCGTGCTTGCTGGCCGTGTACAGCGGCCCGCCGCCGTCCGGGTAGAAGGACGCGTTGGAGAGCGTGAAGACCATGCTGCCCCGCGAGCGGAGCAGCTCCGGCAGGGCCGCCTTGGCCGCCAGCAGGTAGCCCTTCACGTTCACCGCGAGGATCTCGTCGCAGGCGCTCTCGATGAGCTCCTCGTCCAGGTCGACCAGCGGGGTGAAGGCGTCGGTGATGCCCGAGTTGGCGACCAGGACGTCGAGCCGGCCGAACCGCTCGACGCACCGGGCGACCGCCGCCTTGTGGTCGGCGAAACGCCGGACATCGCCCTGGACGCCGACGACGGCCGCGCCGGCGTCCTCCAGGTCCCCCAGCCGCTCGGGGTGCAGGTCCAGGACGACGACCGACGCGCCCTCGGCGAGGTAGGCCTCGACGACGCCCCGGCCGATGCCGGAGGCACCACCGGTGACGAGGGCGACCAGGCCACGCAGACGATCTCCCATGATCAGAAGAAGATGCTGAGGTTCATGGCCTGCAGCACCGTCTGGTCGAAGTGGATCAATCGCTTGACGAGCAGGAGCCGCCCGTCCTCGCCCCGCCGCAGCACGTCCTGGCGGGTGCCGGTGAAGATGTCGTAGGGCGAGTCGGCCCGGACCCGGGTGACCAGGAAGGCGCTGGTGAGCGACAGGTCGCCGTCGGGCAGCCGGTCGACCAGCGTGTTGCTGACGAAGTGCCGGGCCCGGGAGCCGGGCTGCTCCGCCCACGCCTGCTCGGTCTGCAGCCGCTCGACCCGCGTCCGCAGCGAGCTGTGGTTCTCGCTGAAGAACTCCATGCCGTCGACGAAGCCGGGGCCGTCCTTGGGCATCCGCGTGATGCGGACCGGCATCCGGTAGTCGATGTCCGGGTGGAGGACCTGCAGCCATCCGCGGTAGTCGTAGGCGTCCAGGAGGCGGGCCTCCTCGAACAGGAACTCGACCGCCTCGGCGTACTCCGGCGAGCCGATCCGCAGCCGCTCGGCGGCCGCGGCGGTCACCGGGTCACCTCGGTGGTGGAGCCGGCGCCGATCCCGTCGGTCAGCCACTTCTGCCACTCGCCGTAGAAGGCCAGCTGGGTCCGCTCGCCGTAGCTGCCCGGATAGGCCTTCCCGGGGCCGATGAAGTCGGGGTCGGGCTCGAGGTGCAGGCCCATCCCGTGGTGCAGGCCGTAGCGCTGCGCGATGACCCCGCTGTTCACCCGGGTGCAGTCCTCCCAGTTCTCGGTGTCGTCCTGCTCGAAGATGCCCGAGGGGCCGAAGGTCCGGACGTAGGCGAGGTAGGACGCCTGCCGCGCCTCGGCCGGCATGTCCTTGTCGGCCATGAAGTAGGAGTGGATGCGCGTCGTGGTGGGGCCCGTGGGCTCCCAGACGCGGAAGCACAGGAACGGCACCATCGGGCTGTCGAGGTCGCCCTGGACCATCACCTGGAGGAACGACAGGTTCGGGAAGACCGTGCCGACGCTCCAGGCGTGGTCGCGGAGGAGCCGGCGCTGCGCGGGCCCCAGGTTGCGGTCGAACTGCTCCGACAGCTCGGCCGGCAGGCCGAAGTTCTCGAAGGCCGGGTCCGGCGGGCCGGGGACGATGTGCAGGACGTGCCCGTCCTGGGCGGTCACCAGGTGGCCGTAGGACAGCGACATGGGGTCCGGGGGCAGCATGCCGAGCTCGGCCACGCTGCCGTGGGCGGTGTACAGGTGGAAGTTGTCGCCGGTGAAGTTGTCGGTGGCGAACTTCCAGTTGGTCTTCACGTCCCAGATGTGCGGCGCGCCGATGACCTCCACGCCGGCGTCGGTCCGGGCGAGGAACAGGTCCAGGTAGAAGCGCATGTCGCCCAGGTAGTCGTGCAGCCCGGGCGCGGCCGGGTCCCAGGTGCCGAAGATCATCCCCCGGTAGGTGTCCACCTGGGCCACCGGGATGAGGCCGAGCTCCTCCTTGACCAGCTTGCCGGGGTCGTAGAGCTCCTCGGCGAACGCGGCGACCAGCGAGCCCTGCTTGTCGTAGGCCCATCCGTGATACGGGCACCGCATGAAGGTGACCTTGTCGCGGTCGGCGCGGCACACCCGCATCCCGCGGTGGCGGCAGGAGTTGAGGAACGCCCGGATCTGGCCGTCGTCGCCCTTGATGAGGACGACGGGCTCGCCGGCCAGGTTGCGGGTGATGTACTCGCCGGCCTCGCCGAACTCGCTCTCGTGGGCGAGGAACTGCCAGGCCTTGCGGAAGATGCGCGCCTGCTCGAGCTCGAAGATCTCCGGATCGGCGTAGATGCGCCGGGAGACGTGCCCGCCGGTCTCGTCGACGAGGTCCAGCAGGGAGGTCCCGTCGCGCAGCGTCAGCCGTGGGTCGTGCGAGGTGATGGACATGTCGCTCCTAGTGGTCGGCGCTGCGCTGAGCGGCGCGGGGGGTGGTGTTCCAGGCAGGAGGGCGCCACGCCGGGCGCTGGTCCTTCGGCTTGTCCGGGACGTCGACGGCGATGTGCCCGTCGTCGACGGTGACGGGCCACGCGGTGAGGCCCGGGCAGTTCACCGGGCCGGGCTCGAGCGCGCCGTCGTCGGCGCGGAACATCGCCCCGTGCATCGGGCACTCGACGAACTCGCCCTCGACCAGTGGTCCGGCGGCCAGCACCGTCCGGGCGTGCGGGCACCGGCCGTTGTACGCCCGCACCTCCTCCTCGAGGTGCACGAGCAGCACCTTCTGCCCGTCGTGGTCGACGATCCTCGACGAGCGGGTGGGGATCTCGTCGAGTCGCGACAGGCGGACGAAGCCGCTCATCCGTGGTTCTCCGTTCCGTGCAGGGCCGCCCAGATGGTCGACGGCGTGAGCGGGAGGCGGTCGATGTCCCGCCCGGCGGGGGCGATGGCGTCGAGCACCGCGTTGGCGACGGCGGCCGGGGTGGCGATGGACGAGCCCTCCGCCATGCCCTTGACCCCGGCGGGGGTGTGCGCCGACGGCGTCTCCAGGTGCGCGATCTCGATCTCGGGGAGGTCGGTCGAGTGCGGGAGGAGATAGCCGTGCAGCGTGGTGGTCAGCGGCCGGGCCTGCTCGTCGTAGACGTGGTCCTCCATGAGCGCCAGCCCCAGCCCTTGGGCGACCCCGCCGCGCACCTGCCCCTCGACGAGGGCGGGGTTGAGCATCGGCCCGCAGTCCTCGACGGCGCAGATCCGCTCGACCGTCACCTCCCCGGTCTCGCGGTCCACCTCGACGACGGCGACGACGACCCCGTTGGAGAAGGTGGGGTCCACGTCGAAGAAGGCCTCGGCGGTCAGCGTCGGGTCGCCGAGGGCCTCCCGGACGCCGGGGTCGAAGTGCGCCGCGCCGGCGAGCCCGGCGAAGGGGATTTTCGCCTCCGGGACCCCGCGGATGCCGACGAACCCGTCGGCGCACTCGAGCGCCTCCGGGGGCGCCTCCAGCAGGAGCGAGGCGACCCGCAGCAGCTTGTCGCGGACCCGGGTGGCCGCCGCGAGGATGCTGCCCGTGCCGAAGACGGCGCTGCGGCTGGCGAAGGTGCCCATCCCCCAGGGGGTGCGCCCGGTGTCACCGTCGACGACGACGACGTCGCCGGGATCGACCCCGAAGGCGTCCGCGGCGACCTGCGCGAACGCGGTGTGGTGGCCCTGGCCGTGCGAGCACGTCCCGACCGCGACGGTGATCTTGCCGGTGAGGTCGATGGTCACCCGGGCGTTGTCGTGGCTGAAGATGTTGACCCCGCTCTGCAGGGCCGAGCGGGTGCCCATCGCCGTCATCTCCACGAACGGCGAGACGCCGATGCCGAGCAGCCGTCCCTCCGCGCGGGCGGCCTCCTGCCGCTCGCGGAACCCCGCGTAGTCGACCAGTTCCACGGCCCGCTCCAGCGACGTGCGGTAGCTGCCGCCGTCGTAGGCCATGCCGGTGAGGGAGGTGGTCGGCGCGCCGTCGAGGAGGTTGCGCCGCCGCAGCTCGACGGGGTCGAGGCCGATCTCGCGGGCCAGGTCGTCCAGGGCCATCTCCCGGATGATCTGCGCCGCGGTGAAACCCACGCCGCGGTACGGCGCGATCGGCGCCTTGTTGGTCAGGACCCCGGCGATCTCGAAGGCGTAGCAGCCCATCCGGTAGGGCCCGGGCAGTCCCTGGGCGGTGAGCGCGAAGTCGATGAGCCCGCCCGGCGCCGAGTAGGAGTACGCCCCGGTGTCCCCGGTGAACCGGCCCCGGGCCGCCAGCAGGCAGCCGTTCGCGTCGGCCGCCAGCTCCAGTTCCAGGACCTGCTCCTTGGCCTGCGGCGCCGCCGTGAGGTTCTCCCGGCGGTCCTCGATCCAGCGCACCGGGCGCCGCAGCCGGATGGCGGCCCAGGCGACGCAGACGTCCTCCGGGAAGATGAAGTCCTTCGGCCCGAACGCGCCGCCGACCGCCGGCGCGACGACCCGGATCCGGTTCTCCGGCAGGCCGAGCGCCAGGGAGAGGAAGTAGCGCTGCTGGTGCGGCGCCTGGCTGGAGATCCAGCAGGTGAGCTCCTCCGTCGCCGGGTCGAGGGCGGCGACGATGCCCCGGGCCTCCATGGCGGAGGACACGGCGCGGGCCAGGTGGAGCGTGCGGCGCACGACGTGCGGCGCGCTCGCCAGGACCTCGTCGGTGCGGCCGGTGTCCCCCTCGGCGCGGTAGTAGCAGTTGCCCTCGATGTCGTCGTGCAGTCGCGGCGCGCCGTCGGCGACGGCGGCCTCGACGGACGCCACCGGCGGCAGCGGGTCGTAGTCGACGGTGACCAGGGCGACGGCGTCCTCGGCGACGTAGCGGTCGGCGGCGATGACCACGGCGACCGGTTCGCCGACGAAGCGCACCCGGTCGCCGGCGAGCGCGCCCCGCGGCGTGCTCTGCACCTCCGGGATCGCGACCAGGTCGCGCAGCGGCGTGGTGCCGGCCAGGTCCGCGGCCGTGTACACGGCCAGCACGCCGGGCAGGGCCAGGGCGGCGCTGGCATCGATGGCGCGGATGCGGGCGTGCGGCAGCGTCGACCGGACGAAGGCGGCCTCCACCGCGCCGGCCGGCGCGAGGTCCCCGACGTAGCGGGCCACGCCCATGAGCATCTTGGGGTCCTCGACCCGGACGAGGGGCTGCCCGACCCAGCGGGTGCGCGCGAAGCCGGCGCGCTCCTCGACGGTCATCGGACCGCTCCCTCGCCGGCCGCGGCGGCCGCGATGCTGCGGGCCGCGTCGACGACGGCGCAGACGATGCCGTCGTAGCCGGTGCAGCGGCAGATGTTGCCGGCGACCAGCCGGCGCGCCGAGGCCTCGTCGATGGGGGCGCCGGACTCCACCAGCGCCACCGCCGTCATGAGGAAGCCGGGCGTGCAGAAGCCGCACTGCAGCCCGTGCGCCTGGCGGAACGCCTCCTGCAGCGGGTGGAGGTCCCCGGTCTCGGTCGCCAGGCCCTCCACCGTGCGGATCGAGCAGCCGTCGGCCTGGACGGCGAACATCAGGCACGAGCGCACGGCGACGTCGTCGACCTGGACCGTGCAGCTGCCGCAGACGCCGTGCGAGCACCCGAGCTTCGTGCCGGTCAGGCCCAGCTGCTCGCGGATGGCGTCGGCGAGGAGGGTGCGGTCCTCGACGTCGACCTCCCGCTGGACCCCGTTGACCGTGACGGCGATGGTGGTCATGCCTTCTCCTGGATGCGGGCCGCGGCGACGGTGAGCGCTCGACGCGTGAGGACGGATGTCAGGTGGGTGCGGTGGGCGGCCGTCGCGTGGACGTCATCCGCCGGGTCGACGTCTCCGGCGGCCGCCGCCGCGGCCTCGCGGAACAGCGCCTCCGAGGGCGCGCCGCCACGGAGCACCGCCTCGGCGCGGCGGCTGCGGACCGGGGTGTCGGCCACGCCGAGCAGGCCCACGGCCGCGCCGGCGATGACGCCGTCCTCGATCCGGAGCGTGGCGGCGGCCCCCACGATGGCGTAGCCGCCCTTGCGCGGTGCCATCTCGACGAAGGCGCTGCCCGTGCCGGGGGTCGCGGCCGGGAACCGGACCGCTGCCAGCAGCTCGTCCGGCTGGAGCGCGGTGACGTGCCGCGCCCGGAAGAAGTCCGTGGCGGGGATCGACCGCCGCCCGCGGGGACCGTGGGCGACGATCTCGGCGTCCAGGGTCACGGCGACGGTCGGCACCTCGCCGAGCGGGTCCGCGTGGGCGATGCTGCCGCAGACCGTGCCGGCGTTGCGGATCTCGCGGTAGGCGACCTTCGCCAGCGCCTCGGCCAGCAGCGGTACCCGCTCCCCCATCCGCGGATCGTCCTCGACCCGCGCCTGACGGACGGCGGCCTGGATCTCCACGAACCCGTCCGAGGCGTCGATGCCCTGCAGGTCGCGCGCCCGCATGATGTCGACCAGGCGTCCGGGACGGACGTCGCGGAGGTTCATCTGCGCGACGAGGCTCTGCCCGCCCGCCAGGACGCGCGCCTCGGCGCCGTCCTCACCCAGCAGCGACACAGCCGACTCGAGGGACTCCGCGCGGGAGTACGTGAAGGGGGCCGGCTTCACGAGTCGCAGCTTCCGCGTGCTAGTGGATTCTGCATACACAACAGCGTGTCGGAGGCCACGGTCATCGGATAGACGGAGTTGCGCGTGGGTCTACAGTCCGGAAGCTGTGAAGCTCGAGGTGCTGCGCCGCTTCGTGGTGCTGACCGAGGAACTCGGCTTCACCCGCGCCGCCCAGCGCCTGCACATCGCCCAGCAGGTCCTCAGCTCCCAGATCAAGGACCTCGAGCGGCAGGTGGGGACGCGCCTGTTCGACCGCACGACCCACCGGGTGGCGCTCACCCCCGCCGGGGAGGAGTTCCTCGCCGCGGTGAAGGCGGCCCTGACCGCACTGGACGACGGCATCATCCGCAGCCGCGCCGTCGCCGCGGCGTCGGCGGGCCGGTTGCGGGTGGGGTTCGTGGCCCAGGGCGCCGGCGACCTCCAGGCACCGCTGCTGCGGGAGTTCCGCCGTCGCAACCCTCTGGTCAGCGTCGAGATCCGCAGCTTCCCCTTCACCGACCCCTACGCCGGACTGCTCACCGGCGAGACCGACGTCGCGCTGCTGCGCAACCCGCTCCCCCACCCCGGGGTCCGCCTGGTGCGGATCAGCGAGGAGCCGCGGATCGTCCTGGTGCCCGGCGACCACCCGCTCGCCGACCGGACCGAGCTGCACCCCGAGGACCTCGCCGGGCACCCGGCCATCGTGGTCCGCGGCCACGACAGCGATCCGGTCATCCGGGAGTGGATGGCGGTGCACACCCTCGCCGCCGAGATCGGCGACCGGCCGGTCGGCGCCGTGGTCGAGACGGCCGAGGAATGGCTGCAGGCAGCGGAGGACGGCCAGGGCCTGACGACGACGCCGGCCTCGGTCATGGCGTTCTACCCGCGCCCGGGGCTGGTCGGCGTCCCCGTGACCGGAGTGGCGCCGCTGGGCTTCATGGTCGGCTGGCGGCGCGAGCTCGAGGGCAACCGGCTCGTCACCGAGCTCGTCGATCTGGCGACCGCCACCCTGCGGGCCCGGAGCGCCTCCCCCGATCGCGGGTGACGGCGAGGAAGGCGGCGGTCGCACGTTCGGAGACTACTGTATACACATTGCCGTCGTCTCCCCTCGCCGGAAATCCGCACAGCCGACACGGGCGCACCGGACCCCGGCAGGCGAGGATGCCGCCATGGAGGTCCTGACCAGTCGCATCCTGCTGCGCCCGTCGGATCCGGCGCGGTCCCAGGCGTTCTACCGCGACGTCCTCGGCCTGGCCGTGTACCGCGAGTTCGGCCCGCCCGAGCACCGCGGTGTCGTCTTCTTCCTCGGCAACGGGCTGCTGGAGGTCTCGGGCCGGTCCGACGTCCCACCGGCGGGGATGGCGCTGTGGCTCCAGGTCCGCGACGTCGCCGCCGAGCACGACCGGCTGGCCGCCGCCGGCGTGACCGTCACCCGGCCGCCCCGGACCGAGGCCTGGGGCCTGGTCGAGATGTGGCTCGAGGACCCCGACGGCGTGCGGATCGCGCTCGTCGAGGTGCCCGACGACCACCCCCTGCGCCGCGACCAGCGCTGAGCGGACCGGCCGGCGGCAGGGGCGCGCACGCGGCAGCGGCGCCGCCCCGTCCGGGGCGGCGCCGCCGGCGCAGGTGGGTCAGTCGCCGTCGCCGCCGCGGCCGGGGCCGGGGCCGGGGCCGCCGCGCAGGCCGTCGAGGTCGGTGCTGTTCACCCACTCGGTGACGCGCTCCTCCAGGTCGGCCAGGCGCTCGTCGGCCTCCTCCTGGGTGAGGTCGCCGGCGGTCACCGCCTCGGTGATGCGGTCGGTCTGGGCCGCCACGAGCGCCGCGACCAGGTCGTCCACGGCGACGCCCTGGCCCTCGGCGACGGTGGCCAGCGAGGCGCCGTCGGCCTCCAGGGCGGTGCGCAGCTCGTCCTCGGTCATGCCGAGGGTCTCCGCGGCCGCCGACAGGGAGACCCGCCCACCCCCGGGGCCGTGTCCACCGTGCCCGCCCAGGCCGGCGTCACTGAGGGTCGTGGCCACCTCGTCGGCCTGCTCCTGGGTGATCGAGCCGTCCTCGACCAGATCGGAGAGGGCGTCGCGGATGCGGTCCTCCGACGTCGAGCTCCCCGCGGGGGTCTCCTCGTCGGCCAGGGCGGGCAGGGCCACCCCGAGACCGGCCAGGGTCAGCACGCCGGCAGCGCCGGCGACGATCAGCTTCTTGCGCACCATGTCCTCCTGTCGGCCGGACCCTCCAGCCGTCGGGCCGAATCTCGGCGCGCTTCCTGTGCTCCGGCTGGCATCCGCCCGGGACCGGCCTGTGACCGTGGTGGCGCCCGGCTCTCGCTCGACTGCCGTTCGGGGGTCCGGGCCCTCCGCGCGTCACCCGGGCCGGACCCCCACGCCTCCGGCCCGGCTCGACCCGGCTGGCTGAGGCCCGTGCCGGGCGGGGAACCGCTCGGCCGGAACACCCCGCTCCTGAGCGATTCGCGAGCGCTCGGCAGGTAATCGGTCATCCGCGCCGCGGCGATCCAGGGCACGTCGTCCCGGCACCTTGACAGGGTCAGGACCGGTGACGACGCTGCGGCCAGTACGGGGAACGGCCGCTCGCGGACGCCGTCGGCCGCTCCTGCCCATCCCGCTCCGGCCCGTCCGAGTGGTCCGGCTGACCCCTGGCCCTCGTCGGCCCACCTCGCTCACCCGGAGGCACCTACGTGCACGTCGTCGTGCTGGACGACTACCAGGGTCTCGCTCGCGACATGGGTGAGTGGTCGACCCTCGGCGGGGACGTCTCCGTCGAGTCCCTCTCCACGCACCTCGCGGGAGAGGACCTCGTGACTGCCCTCCAGGGCGCGGACGTCGTCGTCGCCATGCGCGAGCGTGCGTCGCTGACGCGGGAGGTCCTGGAGGAGCTGCCGCGGCTGAGGTTGATCGTGACGACGGGCATGGTGAACCAGGCGATCGACTTCACCGCGACGGCGGACCTCGGGATCACGGTCTGCGGCACCGGGGGCTTGCTCCTCCCCACGGCGGAACTGACCTGGGGCCTCGTCCTCTCGCTCGTCCGGCGCATCCCCGCCGAGGATGCCGCGATCCGGTCCGGTGGATGGCAACACACGGTCGGCACCGGCCTGACCGGCAAGACGCTCGGGATCGTCGGGCTCGGACGCCTCGGAGCCGCCGTGGCCCGGGTCGGCCTCGCGTTCGGGATGGACGTCCAGGCCTGGAGCCCACATCTCACCGCCGAACGGTGCGCCGAGCACGGCGTCCGGCTGGCGTCCAGGGAGGAGCTGTTCGCCACCTCGCACGTCGTGACGATCCACATGGTCCTCGGCGAGACGACCCACGACCTCGTCGGGCGTGCGGAGATCCGGTCGATGCGTCCTGACGCGGTGCTGGTCAACACCTCACGGGGGCAGCTCGTCGACGAGGACGCGTTGGCCGACGCGCTGCGTTCCGGTCAGATCGCCGGAGCCGCCCTGGACGTGTTCCGCCAGGAGCCCCTGCCCGTCGACCATCCGTTCCGCTCCCTGCCGAACACCGTCGTCACCCCGCACATCGGCTACGTCACCACCGAGACGATGCAGGTGTTCTACGACGACATCGTCGACGACATCCGGGCGTTCCGTGCCGGTGCGCCGATCCGGGTCATGACCAGCGACGGCTACTGATCCGACGGCCGGTCGAGCGGCACACGGGGTCCGGACCGCCGGAGGAGGCGGTACAGCACCCCTGTGACCGCACTCGCTTGCCTGGACACGTCAGAGGCACTCGCTGACGTTCGGGAGCGAGCACCCTGGTCCGAGCAGCGTTGCTGCACCGGTGGCCACACGACCGGCGCACCGCGTCCAGAGCTCAGGCGTCGCTCGGCCGTAGGCCTCGCAGGACCACATCGATGCCGGCGTCCACGTGCGCGGCGACGGAGGTGGATCGGTCGTATTCGCGGACCCAGCGGAAGACGGCGCCGAGGAGGACGTCGCTGAGGGTTCGCGCCACCGTCGCGGTGTCGAGGTCACCAGCGATCTCCCCGCGGGCCTTGCCGGCGTCGATGAGCGGGCAGAGGTCGACGAGCAAGGCGGACTCGTACCTGATGGGTCCGGTGGCGGCGGTCCAGCCGATCATCATCTGGCGCGACACGTCGGGTTCGTCCTGGACCATGCGGCAGATCAGCGAGAAGAACGCGCGTATGCGGTCGAGTCCCCCGCTGGTCCTGTCCTCGGCGACGACCCGCACGGCGACGTCGGCCAGCCGCCGCACCCACAGCATGGGGATGTCGCTCTTGTTGGGGAAGTAGTTGAAGGCCGTGCGTCGGGAGGTGCCGGCGCGGTCGGCGATCTGCGCCATCGTCGTGTCCTCGTAGCCCCGCTCGGCGAACAGGTCGGCGGCGGCCCGGTAGAGGCGGTCCTGGGTCGCCAACGCACGTGACCGCGCCCGATCCGGCTCGGCGGACTCGCTCAACGCGCCTCCTTATGACCGTTGACACATTTTGCACCCCAGTGCAAACTTCCGCTGCTGCACTCCAGTGCAACACACCATCCGGGAGGTTTGCCATGACCAACGTAGCGACGCCGACGTCCGCAGAGGTCGAGCTCGACCCCTACGGGCCCGACGCGTTGGCCGACCCGTACCCGTTCTACGCACGGCTGCGGGAGCAGGGCCCGCTGGTCTACGTGCCCCGACGCGATGCCTGGTACGTCACCAGCCATGCCGCGGCCACGAAGGTCCTGCGCGGGCACGCGGACTTCGTCTCGGGGGACGGGGTCACCTACTCCGGCGCCACGGTCCGCACCGAACGGTTCCCGCTGCTAGAGAGCGATCCCCCGGAGCACACCCGCATCCGGCGAGCCGTGCAGCCCTCCTTCGCCAAGGGGCCCATCGACGCGTTCGGGCCGGCGATCCGTGAGGCCGCCACGGCGATCGTCGGCGCTGCGGTGCAGGCCGGTGACGTCGATGTCGTGCAGGCCATCGCCCAGCCCATGCCCGACCGCGCGATGCAGCTGCTGACCGGGCTCACCCCGCCCAGCCCGCAGATGCTGGTCGACTGGAGCGACGCCGTGGTGCGCGCGGAGGAGCCGGCCGGCACCCCGCGGCACAGCGAGCTGCTGGGTGAAGCCCTGGGCTGGATGGTCACCGAGGGCATCCCGGGCATGCCCGCGCACTGCCTGGGGCGGCTCATCATGGACGAGGGCGGGGCCGGAGGCGCGCTGGATGCGGCCGGCGCCGAGCGGTTGATGACGCTGGGGTCGATCTGGCTGGCCGGCATCGACTCCACCGGGGCACTGCTGGGCAACTCCATCAACGCGTTCATCGACCACCCCGACCAGTGGGAGCTGCTGCGCGCCCGGCCCGACCTCATCCCCAACGCGGTCGACGAGCTGCTGCGCTACGAGGCGCCGTTCCGCGTCTTCTACCGCCACACCCGCACCGATGTCGACATCGCCGGCACCACCCTGCCGGCCGGGGCGTCGGTGGGTGTCCTGTTCGGCGCCGCCAACCGCGACCCGGCCCAGTTCTCCGACCCCGACGACCTCGACATCACCCGGGACAACGCCCGCACCCACACCTCCTTCGGCACCGGGGTGCACCTGTGCCTGGGTCAGCCCCTGGCCCGGCTGGAGGTCACCTCGATCCTCACCGAGCTCAGCCACCACGTCGCCCGGTTCGAGCGGACCGGGGACGCCGTCCGCGACCCCAGCCAGACCGTCCGCAAGTTCAGCTCCCTGCCGGTCCGCCTCGTCCCGGCCGACGGTGCCCGGTGACCGGCCGCCGGGGTGGGATCCGCGCGCTGGGAGGTGACTGCCACGCCTGGCTGCTGGGAGCTGGGCACTGGGGGGAGAACAACTGCGGCCTCGTCGTGGGCCAGGGGCAGTCGCTGCTCGTCGACACGCACATGGACCTGCTGCACACCGCGACGATGCTGCAGGGGTTCCAGCCGTACACCACCGACAGCCCCATCCGGACCGTGGTCAACACCCACTCCGACGGCGACCACTGGTTCGGCAACCAACTGGCCGCCAGCCCGGGCGTGGACGTCATCGCCACCGAGGCCGCTGCCGCGGTCATGACACCGGACTCGGTCACGACCTTCGCGACCCTGTGGCAGCGCCGTGACCGGATCGGCGACTTCGTGCGCGAGGTCTGCGGGACCTTCGACCTGTCCGGCATCAGCCCTGCTCCCCCCACCCGCACCTTCACCGGCCAGCTGGACCTCGACGTCGGCGGTCGCCGGGTGCGGTTGCTGGAGGTGGGGCCGGCGCACACCGAGGGCGACCTGCTGGTGCACGTGCCCGACGCCGCCGTCGTCTTCACCGGCGACATCGTCTTCGCCGGCGCGGCGCCGCTGGTCTGGCACGGGCCGCTGTCGCGGTGCATCGCCGCCTGCGACGCGATCGTCGCCCTCGAGCCCGACGTCGTCGTCCCCGGTCACGGGCCGGTGACCGACGTGACGGGGGTCCGGCGCGTCCGCGACTACCTCGACTACGTCCTGCGGGAGGCGACCACGCGGTTCCGGGCCGGGATGTCGGCCGAGGAAGCGGTCGCCGACATCGACCTCGCCCCGTTCGCCGACATGGTCGAGCACGAACGCATCGCCACCAACGTGGTGAGCGTCTACGAGGAGCTGGACCCCGACCGGCCACCGACCACCCGGCTGGAGCACTTCGAGCACATGGCCCTGCACCGCGCCCAGGCCCGCGGAGGAGCCGCGTCGTGAAGATCGCCCGCATCCTGCACGAGGGCGCGACCCGCGTCGGCATCGTCGAGGACGACGAGGTCCAGCTGCTGACCCCAGGCACCACGGTGGAACAGCTGCTCGCCGCGACCCCGTCCGAGAGGCAGACCCTGGTCGGGGACCACCGGGACACCCGGATCCCCCTGTCCCGGGTACGGCTGCTCGCCCCCGTCCAGCCGCCCACGCTGCGCGACTTCCTCACCTTCGAAGAGCACCTGCAGGGCAGCCTGAAGCTGCTCAGCCATCCCGAACCCCCGCCGGCCTGGTACGACCAGCCGCTGTTCTACTTCTCCAACTCCAACGCCGTCGTCGGTCCCGACGACGACGTCGAGGTCCCCCCGGGCTGCCACCGGCTGGACTTCGAGGTGGAGCTCGCCGCCGTCGTCGGACGGCCCGGCAAGAACCTCACCGTCGAGCAGGCCGCCGACCACATCGCCGGCTACACGCTGTTCAACGACTGGTCCGCCCGGGACCTGATGGCACCGGTCATCCCGGTGGGGATGGGGCCGGTGAAGGGGAAGGACTTCGCCAACACCCTCGGTCCCTGGATCGTCACCACCGACGAGCTCGAGCCCTACCGCAGCGGAGACCGGCTGGCCCTGCGCCTGCACGGCGAGCTCAACGGCACGCCGCTGCCCGGCGGGGACGACACCTCGGCCAACATGTCCTGGTCGTTCGAGGAGATGGTGGCCTTCGCCTCCCGCGGCGCCGAGCTGAGGACCGGTGACGTGCTCGCGTCCGGGACGTGCGGGGCCGGGTCCCTGCTGGAGCACTGGGCCCAGACCGGCACCGACCAACCGCCGCCGCTGGCCCCCGGCGACGTCGTCACCCTCGTCGCCGAGGGCATCGGCCGGGTCTCCAACACCGTGGTCGCCGGCGTCGACCCGCACCCGGTGCCGCCGGCCCGCACGGGGCTGGTCCGCGCCGGACGCACCTGGGTGCGCCCGACATGAGTGCCCCGCGCCCCGTCGTCACCGACTTCGCCGAGTTCGCAGCGCGCCGCGGCGGTCCCTCGGCGACCGAGGACTACCACGCCCTGTGGCGCTGGTCGGTGCAGCACCGCGACGAGTTCTGGGCCGCCGTCGCCGAGTTCTTCGACGTCGACTGGGCCCGGACACCCGACCGGGTCAGCGACGACGCACCCATGCCCGCGACCGGGTGGTTCCCCGGCGGGCGGCTCAACTACACCCGCCAGGTCTTCCGTCGACGTCGCACCGGTGCAGCCGTCGTCGGTCACGACGAGGACGGCGGCAGGGTGGAGCTGAGCTGGGCCGACCTCGAGCACCAGGTCGCCGCCATGGCCGCCACCTTCACCGACCTGGGCGTGCGCGTCGGCGACCGCGTCGTCGGCTACCTGCCCGACCGTCCCGAAGCGGTCGTGGCCTTCTTGGCCGCGGCCAGCCTCGGGGCGGTCTGGGCCAGCTGCGGCACCGACCTGGAGGCAGACGCCGCCATCGCCCGCCTGGCCCAGCTCTCCCCTCGGGTGCTGGTGGCCGCGTCCGGACACCGGCACCGCGGCTCCTGGGTCGACCGCACACCTCAGGTGGAGGCATTGCGGTCAGCACTGCCCCACCTGGGCAGCACCGTGCTGGTGGGTCCCCCCGCGGACCTCCCCGACACGGTGGCCTGGGCGCATGCGGTCGGCGCGCCCCACGACGGCCTGGACCCGACGCCGCTGCCGGCGGACCACCCCCTGTGGGTGCTGTTCAGCTCCGGCACCACGGGCGTGCCCAAAGGCATCCTGCACAGCCACGCAGGTGTCGTCGTCGAACACCTGAAGACCCTGGGCATCCACCTCGACGTCCGGCCCGGGGATCAGTTCTTCTGGTACACGACCTTGAACTGGATGCTGTGGAACCTCCGCACCGGAGCCCTGCTGCGCGGCGCCACCATCCACTGCTTCGACGGCGCACCCACCCCCGCCGCCGTGTGGGAGCTCACCGGCCGGGCCGGCATCACCCACCTCGGCGTCAGCCCCGGCTTCCTCGCCGCCACCCGGCAGCAGGACCTCGACCCCACCGCGGCAGGTGACCTGGCTGCCCTGCGGATGGTGGGCTGCACCGGATCGGTGCTGACCCCCACCGTGCAGCAGTGGGCGACCTCGGTGCTGGGGCCCGGGGTGGTGGTCGCCTCCACCTCCGGCGGCACCGACGTCGTCAGCGCCTTCGTCGGCGCGGTGCCCACCGTGGACGTCCCCGTCGGCGAGATCGCCGTCCGGTGCCTCGGGGTGGATCTGCACGCCTTCGACGCCGACGGCCACCCCGTCGTCGACGAGGTCGGCGAACTCGTGATCACCTCGCCGATGCCCTCGATGCCGGTCGGCTTCTGGGACGACCCGGGTGGCGACCGGCTGCTCGCCGCCTACTTCGACCAGTACCCCGGCGTCTGGCGCCACGGTGACCGGATCACCCTCACCAGCCGCGGCACCGTCGTCGTCCACGGCCGCTCCGACGCCACCCTCAACCGGCACGGCATCCGCATGGGCAGCGCCGACATCTGCGAGGCCGCCGAACGCGTGCCCGGCATCCGCGAGGCCCTCGTCGTCGGCATCGAGGAGCCCGACGGCGGCTACTGGATGCCCCTCTTCGTCACCCTCACCGACGGCACCACCCTCGACGCCGCCCTCACCCGAGCGGTGGAGGACGCCGTCCGCACGACCGTGTCCCCCCGCCACGTCCCCGACGACGTCATCCAGGTGTCCGGCATCCCGCACACCCACACGGGCAAGAAACTCGAGGTCCCCGTCAAGAACCTGCTCTCCGGCCACCCGGAGCCGGTCCAACCCGAATCGGTCGACCGACCCGAGCTGCTGGCCGAGTACACCCGCATCGGCGAGCACCGGCGGGCCACCCGATGACCGCAACCGACCCGGCCGGCGGTCTGCTCCAGCTGACCGTCCGCAGCAAGACCCCCAAGGCCGAGGGCGTCGTGCTCGTCGAACTGGCCCACCCCGGCGGCGAGGACCTGCCACGCTGGGAACCCGGAGCCCACATCGACCTGCACCTCGGCCAGGACATCGGCATCCGCCAGTACTCCCTCTGCTCCTCCCCCACCGACCGGTCCAGCTACGCCGTCGCCGTCCTGCGGGAGGACACCGGACGCGGCGGCTCGGTCCACGTCCACGACCGGCTGCAGCCCGGGCAACGACTACCGGTCAGCCCGCCGCGCAACAACTTCGCCCTCGTCGCGGCCTCGCGCTATCGGTTCATCGCCGGCGGCATCGGCATCACCCCCGTGCTGCCCATGATCGAGTTCCTCGAGCGCCGTGGAGCGGACTGGACCCTTCTCTACGGCGGACGCACCCGCGACTCGATGGCCTTCCGCGACGAACTGCACGGCTACGGGAGCCACCGCGTGGTCCTGCGCCCCCAGGACCAGTACGGACTGCTCGACCTCGCGCAAGCCCTCACCGACCCGCACCCCGGTGAGGTCGTGTACGCGTGCGGGCCAGGACCCTTGCTGGACGCCGTACGCCACCACACCACCGCATGGCCGGCCGATGCCCTCCACCTCGAACGCTTCTCGGCCGACGAGGACGCCCTCGCCGGACCGACATCGAGGTTCGACCTGGAGCTCAGGCGGTCCGGCCTCCAGCTCACCGTGCCGGCCGACCAGTCGATCGTCGACGTCGTCGAGGCCGCCGGGGTGGCCGTCGTCACCTCCTGCATGGAGGGCACCTGCGGGTCCTGCGAGACACCCGTGCTCGCCGGCGACGTCGACCACCGCGACTCGGTCCTCACCCCGGCCGAGCAGAGCGCAGGGACAACCATGATGATCTGCGTGTCCCGCGCCCGGGGACCACGGCTGGTCCTCGACCTGTAGCGGAGCCATGGCGCCGACGCGAGGCCGGCTGCGGAGCTCGTGGCTGCACCGGCCCCGGTGCGCAGCCGACACCAGCCGACAGCTCCCCGGTCCCCGTCGGCCGGGAGCCGCTGTTCCCGCCGCCCCCGCCGTCCCGAGAACCCCGAGGAGAGCCCCGCCGTGAGCCTTCCTGACGTGCTGCGCGGCCGGCTGAGCCTGCCGGTCGTCGCCTCGCCCATGTTCATCGTCTCCGGCCCCGACCTGGTGGTCACCCAGTGCTCGGCCGGCGTCGTCGGCTCCTTCCCGGCGCTCAACGCCCGCCCGGCCGCCCAGCTCGGTGACTGGCTGACCGAGATCGACGAGCGGCTGACCGCGGCCCGGGCGACCGGCGCCACCGTGGCCCCGTACGCGGTGAACCAGATCGTGCACCGCTCCAACGACCGGCTCGAGCACGACGTCGCGCTGTGCGTCGAGCACGAGGTGCCGATCGTGATCACCTCGCTCGGCGCCCGCGAGGACGTCTACGACGCCGTGCACTCCTACGGCGGCATCGTGCTGCACGACGTGATCGACGACCGGTTCGCGCACAAGGCGATCGACAAGGGCGCCGACGGCCTGATCGCCGTCGCGGCCGGCGCGGGCGGCCACGCCGGGACGACGTCGCCGTTCGCGCTGGTCCGGGAGATCCGCCGCTGGTTCGACGGGCCGCTGGCGCTGTCCGGCGCGATCGCACACGGCTCGTCGGTGCTCGCCGCCCAGGCCGCCGGCGCCGATCTGGCCTACGTCGGCTCGGCGTTCCTGGCCACCACCGAGGCGCAGGCCGCCGAGGGCTACAAGCAGATGGTGGTCGACAGCTCCGCCGCCGACATCGTCTACAGCAACCTCTTCACCGGCGTGCACGGCAACTACCTGGCCGGGTCCATCGTGGCGGCGGGCCTCGACCCGGCCGACCTGCCCACGTCCGACCCCTCGGCGATGAGCTTCGGCTCCGACGGCGGTGCCAAGGCCTGGCGCGACGTCTGGGGCTCCGGTCAGGGCATCGGCGTCGTCGACGCCGTCGTCCCCGCCGCCGAGCTCGTCGCCCGGCTGACCCGCGAGTACACCGAGGCCAAGGCCGCCCTGGACGCGGCGGTCATCGCGCCCGCCGCCGTGTGAGACGACGGGAGCGCCGCACCTGGTCGGTGCGAGGTGACCGTCGAAGTACTCCGGCCGCACCGCACCCGTACCGGGGCGCGGTCGAGTGGCACCTCGTGCGAGCTGCGGCGGCTGTGACCCCACCCGTCCCAGGCTCGCCCAGAAGGGTCGTCATACGCCCGTTGCTCCACAGACGCGAGAGGCGGGCCACCCTCGGGTGACCCGCCTCCGTCCTGCTCTGTCGGGCTGACAGGATTTGAACCTGCGACCCCTTGACCCCCAGCTTGCTCCGCGGGGTCCGTCGAGGTCCGTCGCTACGCCATTCGCGCAGGTCAGCGACTGGGCGCATTCTTCGCAGTTGAGGCCGGTCCGCCGCCGTCCGCGCCACGTTGCTGTACCGGTTGCTGTACGGGACCTTCGCGCTCGTTCGTCAACTCGACTGACGACGCCATCCCTCGGCCTCGAGGGGACGGAACCGGACGCCGGGCTCAGCTGGTGGCCAGTAAGCGGCCGGAACCAAGATACGCGGGACGCAGCAGACCGCGGTTGATCGACGATTGGATCTGGGCGGCCACGAACGTGAGCGACCGTTCATGTCTGGGGTAGCACGCCTTAATCGCGCAACGTCGCGCCGACGACGGCACCGCCGTCGATCAGGTCGGCCGACGTCAGCAGGTATGCCGCGACCGCGAAGCACAGCTGGTCGATCATCTCCTCCCAACTCAGAGGGCGGGCGGACTCCAGGTGCGCACCGTGCACGACACGGTGGGCACAAGCAGCGAAGGTGAGCCGGAAGGCAAAGTCGGTCGCCACCTCGACGTCGGGATGGTGCCGGAGCGACGCAGCGGCCAGCATCACGAAGTCCCGGAAGGCGCGCCCACCCTCGACGCTGGCTCTCGCACCCACGTCGAAGGCCATCTGGCTCCGCGTCCCGAGCAGAAGAAAGACCCTGAACAGCGGCTCATGTGCTGCGAACGTCTCACCGACGCCGCGCACCGCTGTGGCGATCACCCTGGCGGGCGACGTGGCCGAAGTCAGTCCGGCCACGGCCACCCGCTGACGGAACTCGTCGCTGAACTCCTCGGTGAAGCGGACCTGGATCGCACCCAGTAGACGCTCCTTGTCACCGAATCGCGTGTACACGCTCCCGACGGCGACTCCTGCGGCCTCCGCGACCGCCGCCACGGTGAGGGCCTCGGGTCCTCCTTCCTCGAGCAGCCGGGTCCCCGCGACGAGGATGCGGTCCTGCGTCACACGACTCCGGGCCTGACGGGCCGGTGGCACGGGCAAGGGCTCGATGCTCACGGGCCGACCCTACGTGAGGGGTTGACGTGCGTCACAACAGAGTATGAACTGTCACTCATATTTGTCGGCGTAGGCGTCAGCAGCTCCGAGGAGTGGTGATGGGCATCGGCCTTGGCGCACGGGAGTTGTTCAGCGAGGAGCGGTCGGCGGAGGTGGTGGCCGCGAGCTTCGCGGACACGCCGGATCCGCGGCTGCGGGAGGTGCTGACGTCGCTGGTGCGGCACCTGCACGCGTTCGTCAAGGACGTGGAGCTGACCGAGGAGGAGTGGGCGTTCGCGATCGACTTCCTCACCCGCACCGGGCACATGAGCGACGACGTGCGGCAGGAGTTCATCCTGCTGTCCGACGTCCTCGGGGTGTCGATGCTGGTGGAGACGGTCAACCACCGCACCGGCGGCACCTCGACCGAGTCCACCGTGCTGGGGCCCTTCCACATGGTCGAGTCCCCGCCCCGGCAGCTGGGCGACGACATCGCGCTGGACGGCAAGGGCACCCCCTGCCTGGTGTCGGGTCAGGTCACCGGGCCCGACGGCGAGCCGCTGGCCGGCGCGACCGTCGACGTCTGGCAGACCAACGAGGACGGCTTCTACGACGTCCAGCAGCCCGAAGTCCAGCCGCCGGGCAACCTGCGCGGGCTGTTCACCGCCGACGAGCAGGGCCGGTTCTGGTTCCGCTCGGTGGTGCCGCGCTACTACCCGATCCCCGACGACGGCCCGGTCGGCCAGTTGCTGGCCGCGACCGGGCGGCACCCCAACCGCCCGGCGCACCTGCACTTCATCGTCACCGCGCCGGGGCACCGGCCGGTGACCACGCACGTGTTCGTCGCCGACTCCCCCTATCTGGACTCCGACGCCGTCTTCGGGGTCAAGGAGAGCCTGATCCGCGAGGTCGGCACCGTCGACGACCCCGCCCGCGCCGCCGAGGTCGGGCTGGCCAACCCGTTCCGCACCCTCACCTTCGACCTCGTGCTCGCCGACGCCTCACCGCCGTCGACCGGCCTCAGGGTCTCGTAGGCCCTGCCATGGAGGTACGCGAGCTCGAGTGGTTCATCACGCTGGCCCGGACCGCGAACGTGACCAACGCCGCCGAACAACTGCACATCAGCCAGCCGACCCTCTCCCGGGCGCTCGGGCGGCTGGAACGGCAGCTGGGGGTCCGCCTGTTCGACCGCCAGCAAAACCGTCTCCGCCTCAACAAGTACGGCGAGGTCTTCCAGGCCCACGCCGCCCGAGCGATCAGGGAGCTCGCCCAGGGGGCGGAGCGGATCGGCACGCTGGTCGACCCGGCGCGCGGCGTCGTGTCGCTGGGGTTCCTGCACTCCTTCGGCGGCTGGTTGGTCCCGTCCCTGCTAGATCGCTACCGCAGGCTGGCGCCCAGCGTCACCTTCGAGCTGGAGGGGGGCGCGGCGGACTTCATCGTCGAGGCGGTGCGGAGCGGTCGCGTCGATGTCGGGTTCGTGGCTCCGCAGCCCACCGCGGAGGACGTCGAGTGGGTACCGCTCGGACGGGAGCTGCTGTGCCTCGAGGTGCCTCCGGGCGACGAGCTCGAGGGACGGGCGAGCATCTCGATCACGGAGCTGTCCGAGCGGTCGATGGTGGCGCTGGGGCCGGAGTACGGCCTGCGGCACGCCGTCGACCGGCTGTTCGCCGACGCCGGGATCGTTCCGCGCATCAGGATCGAGGCGACCGAGTTGTCGACACTGCGAGCACTCGTTCGCCACGGGTCCGGGATCGCGATCGTCCCCGTCCCGCCGGGCGGCGAGACGACCTCCACCACGATGATCCCGCTCACCGACGCGAACGCCTTCCGTACCTACGGCGCGATCACCCAGCGGTACGGTCCGACCGGGCAAGCCGCCAGGGCCTTCCTCGATTTCGTCTCGGCCGGTTCGGCCAGGTGACGTCGGGCGGTGCCGGCTCGACGTCAGTGGCGGGGTCGCCGTCTCGGGAGGCGTCCCGACAGGATCACCCCACCGGCGCGTCGCGATCGGCGTCCCGTAGGACGGTGCGGGCCCGGGCCAGCACGGGCGCGTCCACCATGTGCCCGTCGATCCGCGCAGCCTCCGGCCCGTCAACCGCCTCGACGATCCGGACGGCCCACCGGATCTCCTCGTCCCCCGGTCGCATCGCGGCGTGGGCCGGAGCCACCTGCCGTGGATGGATGAGCAGCTTTCCCCGCATGCCGAGCGATCGCGCATGCGCCACGTCGGTCCGGAGGACGTCGGGGTCGTCCAGATTCGTGGTCACGCCGTCCAGCGGTCCGGGCAGACCGGCCGCTGCCGAGGAGAGCACGAGCGTCGAGCGCGCGTGCAGCATCGACCGGGACGTGGGCTCGGCACCGATGTCCAGGGCGAAGTCGAGATGCCCGAAGGCCAGCCGGGCGACACCGGGAGCGGCTGCGATCTCGGCGGAGCGCGCCACCCCCAGTGCCGACTCCACCAGCGCGATCACCGGCACTCCCGCCGTGACGGCGACGCCCGCGACCTGTGCCGGGTCGTCGGCCTTCGCGAGCATGACGGCCAGCAGGCCGGGAAGGCCGGCCAAGGCCGCCACATCGCTGCGGTGCACCGGGTGGGCGGCGTCGTTGATACGGACGCACGCCCGGCCGCCGTTCGCCATCCAGGCGGCGGCTTCCTCCCGGGCGAGGTCCTTCCTGTCAGCCGGCACCGCATCCTCGAGGTCGAGGACGACCAGGTCGGCACCCGACCGCGCGGCCTTCCCGAACCGGTCCGGCCGGTGCCCCGGAACGAAGAGGAGCGATCGGGCCGACCGCACCACCTCATGACCATCGGCCACGGTCGCCGGCGCCACCGCACTACACCTCGGCCGGGGTGTCGGCGACGGCGATGCCGAACTCCGCGAGGACGCTCTCGGTGTGCTGCCCGACCGCCGGAACCGGCCCCATGACCGGCTCGGACCCCACCGGCGTCGCCGGCGGGATGAGCGCGCGCAGCGGGCCCCCAGGTGAGTCGTAGGTCCGCCACCGATCACGGGCCTGGAGTTGAGGGTGGCTCGCCAGGCCGTGCACGTCACGCAGCCGGGCATTGGCGATGCCTGCCTCCTCGAGTCGGGCGATCACCGTCTCCGCGGTGTCGCCGGCGAAGGAGCGCTCGATCTCGGCCCGTAGGTCGTCCCGGTTCTCCACACGGAGCGAGTTCCGCACGTACCGCGGATCCCGCGCGAGCTCGGGGGCCCGCAGGATCCGCTCGCAGAAGACCGCCCACTCCCGCTCGTTCTGGAGCCCCAGGAAGACCGAGGTGCCGTCGCCACACCGGAACGGCCCGTAGGGGTAGATCGACGCATGCCCGGCACCTGTCCTCGGCGGTGGGGTGCCTCCGTAGAGGGTGTAGTTCAGCGGATATCCCATCCACTCCGCGAGGGCCTCCAGCATGGAGACCTCGATGGTCGCGCCGAGACCGGTTTGCTGCCGCCGGATGACCGCGGTCAGGATGCCGGAGTAGGCGTACATGCCCGAGGCGATGTCCGCGATCGAGATGCCGACCTTGGATGGCTCCTCCGCGGTCCCCGTGATCGACACCAATCCCGCCTCGCACTGCACCAGGAGGTCGTAGGCCTTCTTGTCGGAATACGGGCCGCCTGGCCCGTAGCCGGAGACCGACACGTGGATCAGCCCCGGGTCGGCGGCCCGCAGCTCGGCGGCTCCCAGACCCAGCCGTTCGGCCGCCCCTGGAGCCAGGTTCTGCACGAAGATGTCGGCGTGACGCGCCAGCGCCTGCACAGCGGCCCGTCCCGCGTCCGTCTTGAGGTCCAGGCACACTGACTCCTTGGACCGGTTGAGCCACACGAAGTGGCTGGCCAGTCCGTGGACCGTCTCGTCGTAGCCACGTGCGAAGTCCCCGACCCCTGGCCGCTCGATCTTGATGACGCGTGCGCCTAGGTCGGCCAGCTGGCGGGTGGCGAACGGTGCAGCGACGGCTTGTTCGACAGCGACGACGGTGAGCTCGCTGAGAGGCTTCATTCGAGTTCCTTGGCTGGTGGGAAGTCGAGCCCATGACGGACCGACGGCGGAGCACACGACTGCACGACCCGAGGCCGGAGTCAGATGCCGATCAACGACGGGCTCTCCAGGGTCTTCGTGGAGGGCAGGACCTCGGCGGCCGGCTCACGGTCGCGTGACGTGCAGCGGACGTGCTCCAGCTCTCGATCGAGGCGGATCGGATCGGCCGAGTGGCACAGCAGTCGCTCGTTCGCCGCCGTGCGAGGACTCGCCTTCCCGACGGAGGAGTGAGCACGGGTGTCGGCATCCAGGGCCGGCAAGCCGTACTCGATCACCTCGCCGGTCTTGCGTACCCGGTAGGCGTAGTCCTGCTCGAGGGACCCGACCCGGGACGCCTCCTCAAGGAGATCCAGCCGCTCGAGCCCGTCCAGCGTCGGCCAGGGGTACACGATGGCCCGGGGCGCCTGCTGCAGTCCGGCCGCCCGCTCGAGGACCGTGACCTCGATGCCCTGCTGCGCCAGGCCGAGCGCGGTGAGCAGTCCCGTCGGCCCCCCGCCGACGACGATGACCTGCTGCTCGTCCGGCACGTCTCCTCCTGTCGAGGCCCTCACGGGTACGCCGAGAGAGCCCCCACTTACGATGGTGGACGGCGCCCCGGAACTCCAATACCGGTCGTTGGGCACCGCCATACACTCCGCGCATGGAGATCCGGAACGTCAGGTACTTCATGGCGGTGGCCGAGGCCGGGTCCATCACCGAGGCAGCGAAGACCCTGCACCTCTCCCAGCCTCCGCTGAGCGCGGCCATGGCAAAGCTCGAGGCGGAGCTCGGGGTGTCGCTGTTCGACCGGCTGCCCCGGGGCATCGTCCTCACCGCCGCCGGCCGGTACCTCCAGGCCGCCGGGCGCCGCCTCATCGCCGAGGAGCAGCGGCTGTCCTCGACGCTGCGGTCGATGGGACGCGGCCTGGAAGGCGAGCTCCGCGTCGGCGCCGAGCCGATGGGCCTCTGGCGGACGGTCAGCCGGACGATCGCGGACTTCCTCGAGCAGCACCCCAAGGTGGTGCTCGAGCTGATGGACGCCGCCCCCGGCACCCTGATCGAGAACCTCGCCAACGGCCACCTGGACCTCGCCGTCATCCCGGTCCTGCCGCAGGAGCCGCTTCCCCCGGTGAACGGCGAGTCCTTCACCGTGGAAGTGGTCGCGTCGCTCCCGATGTCCCTGATCGCCCCGCGCAGCCGGAACCTGGGCAGCGGCCGGCCCGTCGAGCTGGGCGACCTCCGCGACGAGACCTGGGTGCTACCCGCCAGGATGCCCGGCGCGCGCAGCCTGTCGCGGCTCGTCGACGACCGGTTCGCCTCGACCGGCCTCGGCCCCAGCCGGGTCATCTCGGTCCCGACCGTGCAGACCGCAGCCAGCCTCGTCGCTGCCGGCGTAGGGATATCCCTGGTCAGCAGCGAGATGGTGGAGCACGACCCCGGCCTGAGCTGCGTACCGGTGGTAGGCGGTTGGCCCGAGCTGCCGCTCGGACTCGTCCGTCGCGAGGACGGCATCGTGACTCCGATCGCGAAACGGTTCGCGAACCTGTTCCGCCACGGCGCCGACCTCGCGACGGCCTGACGGCCGGGCGCCGCCCAGGCGGAAGGCACGGCGCGCGAAGTCCTCCGACGTCGTAGTGGACACCCGCGCGTCCGCCCCTCCGCCTCCTACGGCTTCAGGTCCACCGTCAGTGCCTCGACATGCCACCTGCCGGCGACCCGCCCGATCCTTGTCCCGTCCTCGACGACCGCGGCATCCGGGTGGTTCTCCGCGAGGAAGCGCACAACCTCCTCCATTTCCACCTTGGCCAGCCCCTGCCCCAGGCAGTTGTGCGGCCCGGTGCTGAAGGTGAGCGGCTGGTTGCGCTCGCGGGAGAGGTCGAACTGCGCGGGAGCCGCGAAGCGCTCGGGGTCGCGGTTGGCCGACCACACCGCCACGTGCACGTCCGAGCCCTTCGGGATGGTGACACCGGCCAGTTCGACGTCCTCGGTGGCGATCTTGCTCACCACACCGGTACGCGGATACAGGCGCAGGGCCTCGACCACAGCGGCCGGGATCAGCGACGGGTCCTGCACCAGGCGCTGCCACACCGCGCGGTCGCGCAGCAGCACCCAGACGACGAGACCGATCTGGTGCGCGGTGTTGACCGAGCTGGCCTCGAGCATCGACGTCGCCTCGGCGAGCAGTTCGGGCTCGGTCAGCGCCCCGGCGTCGTGCGCCTCGATGAGGTAGGCGAGCATGTCATCACCCAGGCCGCGCTCCCGCTTGTCCGCGATGAGGCGGGCGAGGTAGTCGAACAGCTCGTCGTAGGCCTGGAGGATCGACGAGGCCAGGCGGCGGTCCCTGCTGAGCAGCGAGAGAGTCCGCTCGGACAAGCTCTGGACCTGGGGCGCGTCGGTGGCCGGTGCGCCGGCGAGGTGGCAGTACACCAGGGACGGCAGGCGCCGGTCGACCGCCGCGTGGAAGTCGACCGGGGCGCCGTCGTCGAGGTGTCCGACGATGCTCGCCACGATGTCGCGCAGGGCCTGCCGCGTCTTCTCCACGGTCACCGGGCTCATGAACCGCGCCAAGGGTGTCCGCAGCCTCAGGTGCGGAGCTCCCTCGACCATGATGATGCTGCGTGCGCGGAACTCGTGGACCGGGCCGGCAGTGATGCCGAAGTCCTCCATCAACCGCAGCGCGGAGTTCTGGAAACGCCGGTCACGGAGGACGGCAGCGGCAAGGTCGTAGCTCAGGACGGCGTGGCCTTCGGTGCCGACGGCCAGCGGACCGCCCGGCAGGGCGCCGCCGGGGTGGTCGAACGCGTCGGGTGAGAACAACTCGAAAGCGGGCAGCGTGGTGGTCATGACCGGGAGATGGCTCCGACCGGGCAGCAGAGGATCGCTTCCTCGACATCGCCCTCGCGGTCATCGTCCACGGAGCCCGTCACGAGCTCCAACAGACCGTCGCTGCCTATGCGGAACACGTCCGGGACGAGAGCGGCACAGGTGCCGTTCGCATCGCACCGGGCAAAGTCGACCGTGACCTCGATCATCGAGAATTCCTCCAACTCCGTTGTATGGACCACGATGCCGCCCCGACTCCAATACGACAAATATCGGTTCTGCGTGGCGTCCATACAATCGATGTATGGCTTACCGCTCTCGCGTGCTAGACGGGATGACGTCTGTGATGAAACGTCACCGCTGGGGCGGGCATGGGGGCGCGAGGGGCCGCGACATCGAGGCGGCCCCTCGCGCTCCCGTCAGGACCCCAGGCTGAACGGTCCGTCGGACACGGTGCGGAGCCCCCCGGGCACCGAGGCGTCGGGCTGGACAACGAACGCCTCGTCGGTGGGTGACTCCCCCACCTCGGTGTAGTCGAAGGGAACCTTGTACCCGTCGAAGTCGATCGGGCCGAGTTCGGCGCGCTGTGCGGCCAGCCCCTCCGGCGTGAGGTCGCCGACCTCGCAGGCAGCCTCCAGCAGCGCGTCCATCAACACGGCTTCGTTGTATCCGAGCGCCGCATTCGCGGTGATCGTCTCGCCCGGACGTGCCGATGACAGGATGTCGTACAGCTCTGCGCCGGCCCCTGTCTCGAACGTGGCCACGTAGGACGTCAGGGTGTAGTGACTCGTGAGGTAGTCGGCCGCCGGGGACTGGAGGAGCGCCGGGCTGAAGCTCGAGTAGACCCCCGCGATGGGGGTCGTTGCTCCCTCGCTCTGCAGCACGGTGGCGATGGACGCGGTCTGCGCCGGCGCCACCGCCGCCACGATCGCGTCGGCGCCTTGCCGGAGCGCGTCGCTGACCGCTGCTGTCATGTCGGTGTCGGTGGGCTTCACCTGGTAGGGCTGCACCGTCAGATCGTTCGCGGCGGCGGCCTCCTCGACGCCCTCCTTGGCCTGCTCACCGAAGTCGGTCTCCTGGTAGACGACGGCGACCGTGTCGCCGGCCGCGATCGTGTCATTCTGCAGCAGCCACTGCAGGGTCAGCTGCGCGTCGGTCCCGATGTGGGCGGCGGGGATCATGACCATGGGGCTGTCCACGAGCTGCTGCGTCGCTGAGTTCGCCATCACCAGCCGGCTGTCGGCCTCGAGGTCCGGCAGGACGGCCGCGATCTGCGCGGCACCGGAGAAGTCCTGGAAGGCGAGGACGTCCTGGGCGAGCTCTTGGTAGACCACCACCGCCTGCTGGACGTTGAACTGGTGGTCCCTTACGACGAGCTCGACGTCGTAGGTGCCACAGACACCGCCGTCGGCGTTGTTCGCCTCCCAGTACTGCTCGATCCCCCTCAGGGCGTCGGTCGCCAGCGGCGAGAACGGGCCGGTGTAGTCCGAGACGACGCCGAGGTTGATCGTCGTGCCGGAGATGCCGACTCCCGTGGTGACGGCCCCCTCGCCGCTCCCTCCGTCCTGGCTGCCCTTGGTGGTGCAACCAGCCAGGGCGACGCTCGCGACCGTGACGGCGGCGAGGAGCCCGGAGCTCTTCCTTGACCTGAGCATTCCTACTCCCTTCCCGTGGTGTGGATCCTCTTCGTGCGACGGCGGAGCGCCGAGGCGGTGGAGTGCCACACCCCCGCCAGCCCCGTGGGCCGGAACACGAGGACGGCGATGATCGCGGCGCCGTAGACGTACCTCGACAGGTACGAGGCGGTGAGCGCCCCGGACGTGAGGGATGAACCGGCGAGAGCCAGCTGCACGAGCACCGGCAGGCAGACGACGAAGGTCGAGCCCGCGATCGCCCCGCCGACCGATCCCACTCCCCCGATGACGACCATCGCCAGCAACTGCAGTGACAGGTCGAAGCCGAAGGTGGTGGGCGCGATGCTCCCGATCGCCAGTGCGTACAGCACCCCACTCAGTCCCGCGTAGAGCGAGGACAGGAAGAAGATCCGCGCCTTGTAGGCCTTCACGTTGACGCCGGCGACCGCAGCGGGCAGCTCACCGGTCGCGATCAGGCCCAGGGCCCGCCCGGGGCGCGACCTCAGGACGTTGCGGGAGAACACGGCGACGGCAGCCAGGCAGAGGATGCCCAGGTACCACAGCCATTCCAGCCGGCCGAAGGGAACCCCGAGGACGACGACGGGGTCGGGCGAGCGTCCGAAGACGACGCCGAAGAGCTCGAAGTCAGGGGCGCGCCGACCGTTGAACCCGCCGCTGAGCGCGGTCACGTTGTTGAAGACGTGCGTGCCCAGCAGGACCAGGCCGAGGCTGGCCATGCCGAGGTAGATGCCCTGGAGCCGTGACGCGATCGGGGCGAAGGCGAGACCGACGACGCCTGCCGCCAGGACGCCGGCGACCGCCGCCAGCACTGGCGGCAGGCCGAGTCCGACGAGCTCTCCGGAGGCATCCGGTGTGGCGCCGAGAGCCACGTAGGTCAGCGCGCCGATCGCCATGAAGAACGGATGGGCGAGTGAGAGCTGGCCCGCCCCCGTCAGCATGGTCAGTCCGACGCACCCGACGGCCAGCGCGCACACGGACGCGGCCAGTTGTAGCCAGAACACCGACAGGTAGAGCGGCAGGACGAGCGCCACCACCGCCACGACCGCGAGCGCGGCGCCGGTCAGCAGCCGTTGGTGTCGTGCCGTCGGCAGGGGCGCGGCCACGCGGAGGCTAGACACGAGCGACCTCCTTGCGGCCGAAGAGACCCTGGGGCCGAAGGAGCAGGACCACGAACATGACGAGGAAGGCGGCCACGTCGCTGAGGCCGAGCCCGAGGAAGGCCAGGTCGGACTGGAACGTGATGACGAAGGCCTCGACCATCCCGACGATCAGGCCGCCCACGAGAGCACCCGCGACGGAGTCCAGCCCACCGATCAGCGCGGCGGCGAACGCGCGGAGCACGACGAGCGAGAGCGCAGGTGACAGGCCTGCCGCCGGTGCACCGGTGAGCAGGATCCCGGCCAGCGCCGCGAGACCTCCGGCCGTCGCCCAGGTGACCATCGCGACGGTGCCCAGCCGGAGCCCGACGAGCTCGGAGGCCTCCCGGTCCTCCGCGACGGCCCGCATCGACACCCCCCAGTTCGACAGCCGGAGCGTCAGCACGAAGACCCCCATCGCGACGACGGCGACGGCGATCGTGACGAGCCGGTTCCACGGCACGACGACATCCAGCAGCTCGACGGAGTCGGTCCCCCACGGCTGACCCAGCTGCAGGATGTCGATGCCGATCTGCCGGGTCAGCTCGGTCTGGAGGAGCACCTCGACGCCGATGGTCATGATCGCCAGCGACACGACGGGTGTGTGACGCATCCGCCCCACGAGGAGGCGCTCCATGAGCATCGCGGCGCCGGCCGCGGCGATGATGCCGGCGATGGCCGCGCCGAAGAAGCCGAAGGTGCCCGCCAACCGCGCGGTCACGTACGCGCCGAGCACCGCGATGCTGCCGTGCGCGAGATTCAGCACACCCGACCCCTTATAGAGGATCACGATGCCCAGCGCGACGAGCGCGTAGGTGCACCCCAGCGACAGGCCGGTCACCAGGGTGGGGAGGAGGTTCACGACCGGCTCTCCTCGACCCGGCCGAGGTAGGCCTCGACGACACGTGGGTCCGCCTGGATCTCCGCCGGATTCCCCTCCGCGATCACGTGCCCGAAGTTGAGCACGGTGATCCGGTCCGACAGACCCATCACCATCTCCATGTCGTGCTCCACCAGCAGGACCGTCATCCCGAGCGACGCGACCACGGAGAGGACGAGCTCACCGATCCCGCGCTTCTCCCCCGCGTTCATCCCCGCGGCCGGCTCGTCGAGCAGCAGCAGACGAGGTTCGGCGGCGAGGGCGCGGGCCATGTCCGCGCGCTTTTGGTGGCCGTAGGAGAGCGTCGACACAGGTGCGTCGAGCCACGGGCCCAGGCCCATGAAGTCCGCGATCTCCTCGACCCGCTGCCGGTGCACGCGCTCCTCGGTGCGCGCGCTCCGCAGTCCGAGGCCGTTGGCCGCCATGCCGTGCCGCATCAGGGCGTGTCGCCCCAGCATGACGAGGTCGCGGACGCTGCGATCGGCGGCGGACCCGAGGTTTTGGAACGAGCGCCCCACGCCCAGACGCGTGATCTGGTCGGGGCGGCGGGTGGTCAACGGCGTGCCGTTCCAGTACACCTCGCCCGTCGTGGGCCGGTACACACCGGACAACACGTTGAGCAGCGACGACTTGCCCGCCCCGTTGGGCCCGATGACCGAGTGGATGGAACCGGGCGCGACGCGGAAGGACACGTCCTCGAGTGCGGCCACCGCACCGAACCGGACCGAGACCGACCGCACCTCAAGCTCCTCGCCCGTCACGACGCCCGCCCGGCGGTCCACGGCTGCAGCGGGGTGATCGCCTGGAGCGTGGACCGGGAGATGTCGCCGCCGGAGTGCCCCAGGTACAGATGACGGATGGTGTCGGTTGCGGCCAGCTCCTCGGCGGCACCGGCGAGCGAGACCCGGCCCAGGTCCAGCACGTAGGCCGAAGAGGCCACGGAGAGCGCCATGGCTGCGTTCTGCTCGATGAGCAGGACGGACGTCCCCTCAGCACTGATCCCCCGGATCACGTCCGCGACCTGCGCGACGACGACGGGGGCCAGCCCGAGTGACGGCTCGTCGAGCATCAGCAGGCGCGGCGCCGCCATCAGGGCTCGGCCGATCGCGAGCATCTGCTGCTCTCCCCCGGAGAGCAGCGCCCCGCGCTGGGAACGCCGCTCGGCGAGCCGCGGGAAGAGCGAGAAGACACGGTCCCTCGACTGCGCAGCTGCCCGACGACCGCGCCGGACACCACCGATCCGCAGGTTCTCCTCCACGGTGAGACGCCCGAGGATGCGGCGTCCCTCCGGCACCTGCACGATGCCGCGGGCGACGACGTCCGACATGGAAGAGCGAGCGAGGTCGGCTCCGTCGAAGGCGATCCGCCCCCGGACCAGCTTCGCCCCGTGGCGGGACATGTTCCGCGAGACGGCCCGCAGCGCCGTCGTCTTGCCCGCTCCGTTGCTGCCCAGGATCGCGACGCAGGCACCGTCGGGGACCACCATCGAGACGCCGCGCAGCGCAGGGACGACCCCGCCGTAGGTGACGGAGACGTCGTCCAGTTCCAGCACAGGCGCAGCCCTCCGGTCGTCGTACCGCCCTGGGCGGTGAACTCCGGGAATGGTGACGTGTGCCGCATCCTGCGGGAACGGCCAGGACTTTGCGCGAGTCCATGCGCCGGGTGCATGGCGCCTCGGCGCGTGGCTGGCTCCTCCGCGCCGCCTCCGGGGTGGAGCCGGCCCGACGTCGGGTCGGGACGGCTGCGGCTCCCCATGCACCGAGCGCATGAGGACGCCGAAGTTCGTGGCCCTGTGACCGTCCCCTCAGCTGCCCCACGATGTGTTCTGCCTCACCGCCGCGCCCAGGAGGCCGGCCTCCGGGCTGCGGCACATCCGCAGTTCCACGACCCGCCGAGCACGAGGAGTACTCATGGCCGGAATCGTCATCAGCGGCGCATCAGGGGATTTGGGCCGCCGTGTCACCGACCTCCTGCTCCAGCAAGCCCCTGACATCGAGCTCAGGTTGGCGACCCGCTCCCCGGCCGACCTCGCCGAGCAGGCCGTCCGCGGAGTCACTGTCGTCCACAGTGACCACCAGCGCCCCGACCTGCTCGAAGCGGCCTATGCCGGTGCCAGCACCCTGTTCCTCATCAGTGGGCTGAACCTGGGGCGTCGGGTGACCGAGCACCGCAACGTCATCGCCGCAGCGCAGAAGGCCGGCGTTCGTCACATCGTCTACACGTCCGTGGGAGGGGTGCAGCCCCGCAACCCCGCGCTCTCGGCCATGGACCACTACCAGAGCGAACTGGACCTGCGCGCATCGGGCATCCCCTACACCTTCCTGCGCAACGCCCTGTACTCCGAGATAGTCAGCAACGTCCTCGTCGCGCCGGCGGCCACGGTCGGCGTCATGGCGCAGGCGACCGGTCACGGCCGCCTCGCGCCGGTCGCGAAGAGCGACGTCGCGCGTTCGGCGACGGCCTGCCTCCTCGACCCGGACGCCCACGCCGGAGCCGTTTACGAGATCACCGGCCCGGAGCTCCTCGACTTCGCTCAGATCGCGGCGATGGGCGCCGACGTCTACGGCACGGCCATCGAGTACGGGTCGGTGTCCGCCGCCGATCGCCTGGCCTTCTTCGACTCGATCGGCATTCCGCGCACCTACGACCCGAGCATGCCCGCCAGCGCCGACGGCCACATGTGGGCCAGCGATGAACTGGTGTCGGCCGAGGTCGCCATCGCCGAGGGCTATCAGGCGCTGCTCTCCGACCACGTCGAGCAGATCACCGGCCGCCGGCCGGCATCCCTGCGCTCGGTCATGGAGAAGGTCCGGTCCGTCCGCTACGACCAGATCGATGCCTCGGTGTCCTGACGGCACCACCCGCACTGCGGTCGCGCGCAGCCCGCGCGTCGCCCTCGACGGACCACTCCCCCCTCGACCACCCTGGAGGCCCCCCGATGTCTGCCCCCTCCGACGCGCCCGACGCGCGACCCGACGAGGAACTCGCGCACTTCAGCGCCCACACGACCTCTCCGCAGCGGTCACTCGCCCTCTTCGAGGCAGCGAGCCGGCGCTGCCCGGTCGCGCACAGCGATGAGCATGACGGTTTCCACCTGCTGCTGGGACACGCCGAGGTGAAGCGGGCCGCAGGCAACGACCAGGTGTTCTCGTCGGCGTCGCAGGTCGTGCGCCCGGTGGTGCCGCGCGCCCCCTTCGCGGCACTGGAGATGGACGAGCCCCAGCATCGCCACTGGCGGGCGCTGTTCGACCAGGCGGTGACACCGCACACGGTGTCGGTCATCGAGCCGGTCGTCCGGGCGGACGTCACTCGCCACATCGACGCCTTCATCGAGCGCGGGACCGCCGACGTGGTGGCGGAACTGGCCGAGCCCGTCCCCGCCGAGGCGATCTGCCGACTCGTCGGCATCGACGACGACCTGGTGCCCGAGGTTCGCAACCGTGCCGTCGAGATGTTCTCGGCCCTGGGTGACCCGGTCCGGTTCGGCCAGCGCGTGCAGGGCTTCGCCCAGGTCGCCCAGGCCGAGACACATCGCCGGCGGGGAACCCCCCGGGACGACTACCTGACCTATCTGGCCAACGTGGAGGTCGATGGCGAGCCGCTGGGCGACGAGGGAGTCATCGCCGTGCTCGTCGGTTTCCTGGGCGCCGGCCACCACACCACGACCTCCGCCATCGGCAGCCTCGTCGCGGAGGTCTTCGGCAACGAGTCCGTGCGGGCCCGGGTCGCCGAGGACCCCGCGAGGCTGGCACCCGTCGCCGTGGAGGAGGTGCTGCGCCTGCGTCCGCCCTTCTTCGGGTTCTTCCGCCGTGCTCTGCAGGACGCCGAGGTGGCCGGCGCCGAGATCCTCGCGGGAGATGACGTCTACCTCGCGTGGGCCGCGGCCAACCGCGACCCCGCGGTGTTCGAGGAGCCGAAGGAGTTCCGGCTGGATCGCGGACGCAACCGCCACGTAAGCTTCGGTTTCGGCGTGCACAGCTGCCCCGGGGCTCCGCTGGCGCGGATGGAGCTCCGCGTGGTCCTGGAGGAGCTGCTCCGCCGGGTCCCCGACCTCACCCTGGAGGTCGCCGAGCCCGAGTACGTCTTCAGCGGCGGCGACTACGCGCACATCCCGACGCTGCCGGTGCGCTTCACCCCCGGGCCTCGTGAGGGTGGCGAGGCGCAGCGATGACCACCGGCCTGCCGAGCTGGATGATCCCGAGCGACGTGTCGGTCGTCGCCGCCACCTTCCCCATGAGGATGGCCGCCAGGAGGACCGTCGCCGACGACGTGGTGGAGCTGGAACTCGAACCGCACCAGGGCCTGGCTCCGCGCTGGGAGCCCGGTGCGCACATCCAGATCCACCTCCCCGGCGGACTCGTGCGCCAGTACTCCCTGTGCGGTGATCCCGACGACCGCGACCGGTTGACGATCGCCGTGCTTCGGAAGGCGGACGGACAGGGCGGCTCACGCTACCTGCACGACGAAGCCCAGGTCGGGGACTCCTTCCTGGTGTCGGACCCGCGCAACCAGTTCACCCTGGTGACTGCACCGCGGTACCTGTTCATCGCCGGGGGCATCGGTATCACACCACTGCGACCGATGCTGGACGCCGTGCGCGCCCGGGGTGCCGACTGGACCCTGGTCTACGGGGGGCGTTCCCGCGCGAGCATGGCGTACGTCGACAGCCTGCCTGCCGACCCGCGCGTGACCGTGCTGGCCGAGGACGAAGGCCAGTGGCCGGACCTCGACATGCTGCTGGCGGAACCAGGGGACGGCACGGTGGTCTACTGCTGCGGGCCAGAGGGGTTGCTCCGCGCGGTCGAGGAGCGGGTCGCCTCGTGGCCACCGGGATCCCTGCACGTGGAACGGTTCGCCGCGCCGTGCATCGACGCGCCCGCGCGAGCCTTCGACGTCGTCCTGGCGCAGTCGGGCAAGGAAGTGCACGTCCCGGCGGACCGCAGTGTCATGGACGTCGTCCGCGAGGCGGGCGTCTCCGTTCCGTCGTCGTGCCGGCAGGGCACATGCGGGACCTGCGAGACGATGGTGCTTGAGGGACGGCCAGAGCACCGCGACGCGATCCTGTCGGCGGAGGAGCGGATTGCCGGCGACTGCATGATGATCTGCGTCTCCCGTTGTGCGGGTGAGCGGCTGGTCCTGGACCTCTGATCCGGGAGTGGCGGTGTGGTGGAGCACTCCGCTCGTCGCCCGCCTGCATCGCCGGAAGGGACGGATCAGCCGGGGCCGGTGGCCGACAGGCCGAGGGCGTGTCCCATGCGGTCGCGCTTGGTGCGCAGGTAGCGCACGTTGTCGGGGGTGACCGAGGTGGGCAGGGCCACCCGTTCGACGATCGAGAGCCCGTGACCGTCGAGGCCGCCGTACTTGGCCGGATTGTTGGTGATCAGCCGCATGCGGGTGATGCCGAGGTCGCCGAGAATCTGTGCGCCCACGCCATATGTCCGGGAGTCCGAGGGCAGGCCCTGGGCGGTGTTCGCATCGACCGTGTCGAGTCCCTCCTCCTGTAGGGCATAGGCGCGAATCTTGTGGGCCAACCCGATGCCGCGGCCCTCGTGACCACGGAGGTAGACGACGACGCCGACGCCTTCGTCGGCGATCGCCCGCAGCGCCTGCTCCAACTGCGCTCCGCAATCGCACCGCCGGGAACCCAGGATGTCCCCGGTGAGGCACTCGGAGTGCACGCGGACGAGCGCACCGGCCTGGCTGCTTCCGGCCGCAGCGACGTCCCCCATGACCAGGGCCAGGTGCTCGATCCCGTCGGTGACGCTGCGGTAGGCCAGCGCCCGGAAATCGCCGAACTCCGTGGGCATCTGGGCACTGGCGACGAACTCCACCAGCCGTTCCGTCGCGCGCCGGTACCGGATCAGGTCGGCGATGGCGAGCACCGGCAGGTCGTGCTCCGCGGCGAACCGGCTCAGCGACTCGCCACGGCGCATTGAGCCGTCCTCGTCGACGATCTCCCCGATCACCCCGACCCCGGACAGGCCGGCCATGGTGACTAGGTCTACGGCTGCTTCGGTGTGGCCCGCGCGCACCAGCACGCCGCCGTCCCGGGCGCGCAGCGGAAAGACGTGTCCGGGACGCCGCAGATGGCTCGGCGCGGTCGCTGGATCGGCGAGTGCGCGCACGCTCAGGGTGCGATCGACGGCGGAGACGCCGGTTCCCGCGGACACCGCGTCGACCGACACGGTGAAGGCTGTGGCGTGGGCATCGGTGTTCTCGCCCACCATCTGCGGCAGACCCAGTGCATCGGTTCGCCGACCGTTCATGGGGACGCAGACGATACCCGTCGTGTGCCGGACGATGAACGCCATCTGCTCGGGAGTGACGAGCTCGGCGGCGACCACGAGGTCGCCCTCGTCCTCCCGATCGGCGTCGTCGGTCACGACCACCATGCCCCCGGTCGCCAGCGCAGCGACCGCGCGCTGCACCGACTCGGCCACCGCCCGCCGGGCGGTCACTCCGCCTCCAGCGCGGCGTGGGTGCCGAACACCCGACCGTGGTAGGTCAGTGGTTGAGCAACGGTCGCCTCGGCGGCGACCACCGTCCCCAGCGCGACCACGTGATCGCCCCCCTCCACGAGAGCAGCGACCTCACAAGCCAGCCAGCCGGAACTCCCCGGAAGTCGCGGGAGGCCGTCGTCCATGTCCCAGCGGGCGCCGGAGAACTTGCCGACGCCGCCCTTCCTGGCAAAGGCGAGCGCCAGGCGGGATTGGTGCGCGGCCAGCACGTTGACACCGAATCGGTTCGACTCGCGGACCACCGCGAGGAGGTCCGACGTCCGGTCCAGCGACACCAGGACCATCGGGGGGTCCATCGACAGCGAGGCGAATGCGCTCACCGTCGTCCCGTGCGGCAAGCCCTCGTGAAAACTCGTGACGACGGAGACCGGGGTCGGCACTCCGGCCATCACCTCACGGAAGCGGTCGCGTAGCTCCGCCTCGCCGTCCCCCTCGGGCCGGGATGTCACCGTCTTCACGACACCGGTCTCGTTCCCGGTCGGCTGGCTCATCGGAGGGCACTCCGTTTCTCGTGGTCGGCGGAAGGGCAGCCGGGGGACCACGTCTCGCGGGTCAGCCGCAGGCTGTGCGGTCCGGGCCTGGTGCCTCACCGCGTGGGGGCCTCGTAGTGGACGACCCGGGGCGGCTCGTCGCAATGCGGTCCGAGGGTCGCGACCAGTTCAGCCGCCGTCTCCGTGCCCGCGAACACCTCGATGTGGTCCTCCAGCCGATCCCACCGGACCTGCAGCAGGTAGGTGTCGGCAAGATCGACGCTCGGCCACAGCTGCGCGTCCCGGCATCCCTGGGCGTCGAGCAGCCTCTGCCTGACGTCGGCGAAGGCCTGTTCGAACTGCGGCCCTGCACCGGTGCGCACACGGAACTCGGCGATCTCGACGATCATCGTTGGACTCCGGGCCGGCCGTCAGAGGGCGACAGTAGGCTGGTCGTTGCCCAGCAGGAGACGGCCGTAGACCTCGCGGCCGATCTCGGTGGTCACAAGCGCGTGGCGCCCGGCTGTCTCGGCGTCGCGCCAGATGCGGTTCAGCACGTTCGCGTCCGCGAACGACCCAGCACCGTTCGCCGTGAGGAGCAGGTCGATCTCCTCCCTCACGAGCTCGGCCACCACACCGGTGTCGTTGCGCAACCGGGCGAGCGTCTCGGGCACCGGCTGCACACGAGTGACCGCAGCCGCGTCGATGTCGAGACACATCCGCGCGGTGAGCAGCTCCGCGAGATGCAGCTTGGTGGCCGCCTTTGCCACACCGAGCTGGTGGGTGGGCGAGTCCTTGGCCTGGCTGTAGGCGGTGTAGGCAACAGGTTTCGTCGGGAGCTTGGCGCGGGTGAGCTCGAGCGCGTGCCGACCGAGGCCAATCTGGGGCGCGATGAGGATTGCGGCTGCGGCCGCATTGAAGGGCAGCCCGGCGATGTGGTCGTCGGTGAACGGCGAACGGAACCTGGAGGCGAACATGTCCGGGACGAGCTGGACGCGATGCTCCGGCACGAATTGGTCCTCGACGACGATCGTGTCGCTGCCCGTCCCCTGCATGCCGGCGACGTACCAGGTCGGTTCGATCGTGATCGATTCCCGTGGGATGAGGGCCATGCCGGGGATGCCGCCGGCCGTGGTGATGGTCAGGCTGGCCCAGTCGGCCGCGAACGAGCCGGAGCCGAAGGGCCACCGGCCGCTCACCCGGTAGCCGCCCTCGACCGGCTCGCTCCGGTCGCCAGGAGAGAAGACGCCGCAGGTCCTGGCGCGCGGGTTCCGGCCGAAGACCTCCTCCTGGGCCTGCTCGGGCCACGTGGCACCGAAGCCGGTGGCGAGGGCCATCAGGGCCGTGACCCACCCGGTGGAGCCGTCGCCGCGGGCGATCTCGGCCGTCACCTCGATGGCGGTCCGCAGGGTCGCGCCGGCCCCGCCCAGCCGCTCGGGGAGCATCATGTGGAACAGCCCGGCCTCGTCGATCGCGTCGATCACCTCGGGCGCGACCCGCCGCGCCTCCGCCCCCTGCGCCGCGTGCTCGCGGACCAGTGGCACGAGGGCGGTGGCTCGGGAGACGAGCTCGACGTCCGGGCTCCCGATGTTCGTGACGTCAGTCGATCCGGGGTTGGTCAGCAGTGTCATGGTCTCGTCTCTCGTGCTCGGACCCGATGTCGCTCGGGCAGTGATGGGCACCACAAGAGGTCGTGGCTACTATCGGCAGCCGCCGGCCGCCGGACAATGCCAAGAAGTTGGCCTTTGCCATGCGCGCTGCGTATCCGGCGTGACGCCGCCGCTATCGCTGAGCCCGCCGGGACTACCGGCCGGGCACGGTGCCCGACCAGGCGGCCCGGAGCAGCGCGGCGACGCCGTCGCGGGTGACCGGCCGGGGGTTCGCGTACGGATCCGCCGCCGCTGCCTCGGCGATGCGGTCGACGTCGTCCTCGGCCATCCCGAGTTCGCGCAGGGAGCGGGGCGCGCCGAGCCGGCCGGCGAGGTCCCACAGGGCGCGGGCCGGGTCGTCGACGCCGCCGAGGGCGCGGGAGAGCGCGGTGACGGCCTGCGGTGCGGCGGGGGCGTTGTACGCGAGGGCGTGCGGGATGACGACGGTGTGGGTCGGGGCGTGCGGCAGGTCGAGGGTGCCGCCGAGGGCGTGGCAGAGCTTGTGGTGCAGGCCCATGGTCGTGGCGCCGAGGACGGCGCCGCACAGCCACGCGCCGTACTGGGCCTCGCCGCGGGCGTCGAGGCCGGTGGGGTCGGCGACGATGGCGGGCAGCGCGGCGGCCAGCGCCCGGGCGCCCTCCTCGGCCATGAGCGAGACGATCGGGCTGGCATCGGGGGCGTAGAGGCCCTCGACGGCGTGGGCGATCGCGTTCATGCCGCTGGTCACCGTCATCTGCACCGGCAGGGTGAGCGTGAGCTCCGGGTCGTACAGGACGCTGACCGGCAGCACGCGCGGATCCCGGCCGGTGCGCTTGGCGCCGCCCTCGGTCAGCCCCCACACCGGGGTCATCTCCGATCCGGCGTAGGTCGTCGGGACGGCGATCACCGGCAGCCCGTGCGCGAGCGCGATGGCCTTGCCCAGGCCGACGGCCGAGCCGCCGCCGACGGCCACGCAGCCGTCGGCGCCGAGCTCGGCGGCCAGCTGCCGGGCGCGGTGGGCGACCTCGACCGGCACGTGCATCCGCGCCTCGGGCAGCACCCCGGCGGCCCGGTCACCCAGGGCGCCGGCCACCAGCCGCCCGGTGTCGGCCTGCTCGGGCGAGCAGAGCACCAGCACCCGGGTCAGCCCCAGCGCGGCGACCTCCTCGGGCAGCGCGGCCAGCGACCCGGGCCCGAACCGGACCCGCATGGGCAGCGCGGTGTAGGTGAACACCCGAGTCACGGCGTCTGGTCCTCTCGCAGCGGGGTGAGGTGGACGGGGCTCGGCGGGGGCGGACTCGTCGACGGTGATCAGGACTCCCCCGGCGAGCCCTGACGTCGCAGGGTCACCCGAACGCCGGCCCGGCGGTCGATCGGAGGGTCAGGGGGACGCCGCGGGGTCCAGGCCCATGATGTCCTGGGCCTGCGGCCACGACAGGGACGTGCGCAGGGCCGCACGCAGGCGCACGAACACCGGGCGCTGCTCGAAGGCGAGCACGCCGACGACGTCGTCGCCGCGTCGGTAGACGAAGAGGGACCCCTCCTCCCCGGTGTGCTCGACGATCTCCTCGTCACCGGTGCGGTACCCGGCGAACTGGATGCGGACGCCGTGCTGGTCGGACCAGAAGTAGGGAACGGTCAAACAGTCGATCGCGGGTCTGCCGAGGAGCGCGTTGGCGGCGTTGATGCCGGCGACGCGTCCCTGCTCGGCGGCAGTGGTCCAGTGCTCGATCCGCATCGTGGCGCCGTACCGGGCGTTCGGCCAGCGGACCACGTCCCCGGCGGCGTAAACCGAGCCGCCGGCAGCGCTGAGCGTGGCGTCGCACACGATCCCGTCCTCCAGCCAGAGGCCGGCACTCCCCAGCCAGTCGAGCGAGGGCCGGACGCCGACACCGACGACGATGACGTCGGCCGGGACCGCCGTGCCGTCGTACAGCAGGACCGAGCGCCGCGCCCCCTCGCTGACGCCGACGGCCGCGCTGCCGAGGTGCAGCGTCACCCCCCCCGCCCGGTGCAGCGACTCGTAGCGGTCGGCCACCGCGTGGCCGAAGCGGCCCAGCGGCCGGTGGGCCAGGTCGATGAGGGCGACTCGCCGGCCCTCCTTGGCCAGGGTCGCCGCGAACTCCCCGCCGATGAACCCGGCTCCGACGATGGCGACGGACCGGCTGGGGTCCGCCACCGCGGCCCGCAACGCGACCGCGTCCTCGTACCGGCGCAGTGCGTAGACGTCGGGGACGTCGCGGAACAGCGGGGGGATCAGTGGCTCGCAACCGGTAGCGATGACCAGTGCCCGATACCCGACGACACCGTGGCTCGTGCGGACCTCTCGGGCCCCGAGGTCGAGAGCCTCTGCCCGCGTGTCCAGCATGAAGTCGACGCCGTCGTCGCGAAGCGCGCGGGCAGCCGGATAGGTCAGCCGGTCCAGGTCGACCGGGCCGGCGACCGGCAGCTTGGACAGCGGCGGCCGCTCGTACGGGAGGTGCGGCTCGTCGGTGACGACGGTGATGCTCAGGGACGGAGCGTGCCGTCGCGCGGCTTCGGCGGCCCTGGTCGCCGCCACGGAGCCGCCGACGATGACGATGTCGGACGATCGGTCGGCCATGACGTCACGCCTCCGCGAGCGTGCTGATGGCGCACACGGTGCCAGCTGCGCTGCGGGCCTCGGCACCCTTCTCCAACCCGTCCTGGCCCGGCACGATCGAGAAGGTCTGAGGCCTGGTCATCGGCGAGACCAGGCGGTAGGCGAACACCCTGCCGGTCAGGTCGATGCCCTGGCGCCGCAGGTGCTCGCCCATCATGAAGGCCAGGAGCGGACCGTGGATGACCAGTCCGTCGTAGCCCTCGCGCCGGCACCAGTCGAGGTCGTAGTGGATCCGGTGCGCGTTGTAGGTCAGCGCGGAGAATCGGAACAGCAGGCGCTCGTCGGCCGACATCTCCAGCGTGGGTCCCGGCGGCGGTGCCGACGGCGCGGGCGGGGTCGGCAGGGCGGTGGAACCGGGCGCCCGGTAGACGATGTCCTGCTCCTCCCGGATCACCAGGCGACCGGCCTGGGAGATCTCCTGCAGGACGGTGGTGAAGGTGAGAGGTCCGGTGCGGCCCTGCTTCTCGACCGACCGGGCGATCGAGGTGATTTTGGTTGCCTCCCTTCCGATCCTGAGGGCACCCAGCGTGGTCACCCGGCCACCGGCGAACATGCGGCGGCGCCCCTCCCCCGGCGGAGCGGGGATGCCGACGAGGGGATGGCCGTCCTCCCCCAGGTCCCGCTCGGGTCCCCGCTCGAGCAGGTACGTCCAGTGCCACAGCGGCGCCAGGAGGTCGCCGGCCGCGTGCGGCATGTCGATGTCGAGCATCGCCGCCAGCGACTCCGCGGGCTCGGCAGCGATGACCTCGGTGCGCTCGATCGTGTCAGTGGTCGTCATCTGTTCCACTTCTCTCACCGCGCGCGCAGCGCGTGCAGCAGTTCGGAGAGGTCCGGGGCATCGTCGAGGCGCTCGACCGCCGAGACGAGTTCCTCGGCGGCGCCGGCGCCGAGGGGGCCGACCAGGGCCACGGCCTTCGCCACGACCTCCTCGTGCGACATGGGGTTGACGGCGGAGCCCTTGGCGTTCGTCGGGTTGCCGGCCTCGAGGACGAGCGTGTCGCCGCTGGTCAGCTCGACCTCAAGCCGAGGACCGTCCTCGATCTGGATTCCGGGGTCGACCTCCATCGAGACCTTCGCGACCGCCTCCCGGATCCGCGGCTCGTCGAGTCGGAGCGGCTCGTACTCGTCCAATCCGAGGCGGCCACCGCACAGCGCCAGGCCGATGGCGTACGGCAGGCTGAACTGGGCGTCGAAGACGGTCTCGATGCGCTCGACCGACAGCATGTTGATCGCCGTCCTCCCCGCGACGACGCGGACACTGCGGACGTCCTCGGCGGTGATGGGACGGGCTGCCAGGAGAGCCATCACCGTGTCGATGGCAGAGTGACAGCCCCGGCAGCAGGCGTAGGGCTTGAGATAGGAACTGGCCACGTTGAAGTCCACGCCGAGGTCCTTCACCGCCACCTCGGGAAAGCCCTGCCCGCTGTTGTAGGTCGCGTAGATCCCACCCCAGTGCGCCTCGAACACGCGATGCGGACCGGTGATGCCCGCCCGCGCGAGGATCGCCGCGTCGACGCCGGTCTCCCCGGCCTTGCCGGGATGCAGCCGCTTGGTCATGGCACCGTCGTCCTTGAACGCCCAGATGCCGCCGGTGAAGGAGCCCGCGATGCCGAGGGCGTTGGTGAACCGCTCCGCGTCGAGGCCGAGGCACTTCGCTGCGGCGGCAGCAGCCGCGATGCTGCCCATGGTGCCGCTGGAGTGCCAGCCACGGTCGGTGTGCGCAGCGAACCCGCCCAGCGAGGCCAGCGCCCGGTAGCTGATGTCGTAACCCGCGATGGTCGCGGCGATCAGTGCCCGGCCCGTGCCCCCGACCGCCTCCGCGACGGCTATGGCGGCCGGCAGCACGGTGGAACCGCCGTGGCCCGGACCGCCACCGTCGTCAAAGTCGCGGGCGTGCGCCGACGTGCCGTTGGCGAGGGCGGCCTGCGCGGGAGCGAGGCGGATGCCGGTGCCCCACACCAAGCTCCCCGACGTGGTGTCCTGGATCTCGGCCAGGGCCTGGATGACGTTGCGCGCCTCCGGTGTCTGCTGGCCGTACATCGCGACGGCGAGGGTGTCGAGGATGTGGTCCTTGATGCCTGCGATCGCCTCGTCCGGGATGTCGCCGTACTGCAACCCGGCCCAGTGCGAGGCCAGGATCTCGGTGATCGATCTGCCCATGGTGCGCTTCCTTTCTCGATCCTCGAGGTCGCCTGCGGGCACTGCCGTCCGGCTCCCGCCCCGTGCGGAGCCGGTCGGCCGATGCCCGGGAAGGGGGCGTGCGGGTCCGACGGGCATGGCGGGCCCGGAGCGGCAGCCGCCGACCCGGGGCGCGGGTGCCGTGGCCGCTAGAGGGCGACGATCGGCTGTTCGTTGCCGAGGAGCAGCCGGCCGTACTGCTCGCGGCCGATCTCGGGGGTGACGAGCGCGTGCCGGCTCGCGGTCTCCGAGTCGCGCCACACCCGGTTCAGGACGTTGGCATCGGCGAAGGACCCGGCACCGTTGGCGGTCAGGAGGAGATCGATCTCCTCCTTCACCAACTCCGCGACGACGCCGGTGTCGTTGCGCAGGCGGGCGAGGGTCTCGGGCGCCGGCAGCTGCCGGGTGACCGCGGCGGTGTCAATGTCGAGACAGATCCGGGCAATGAGCAGCTCGGCGAGGTGGAGGTTGGTCGCTGCCCTGGCCACCGCCAGCTGGTGGGTCGGGGAGTCCTTCGCCGCGGAGTAGGCGGTGTAGGCCACCGGCTTGTCCGACAGTCTTTGGCGGGTCAGCTCCAGCGCGTGGCGTCCGAGCCCGATCTGGGGCGCCACCAGGATGGCGACCGCGACGGCGTTGAAGGGCAGGTTGGCGACGTGGTCGCCGGTGTAGGGGGACCGGAACCTGGAGGCGAACATGTCAGGGACGCGCTGGATGCGGTACTCCGGCACGAAGCTGTCCTTGACGACGACCGTGTCGCTGCCGGTGCCCTGCATGCCGGCCACGAACCAGGTGGGCTCGATGGTGAAGGCCTCCCGGGGCAGTTGGGCGAGGCCGGGCGTGCCGTCGGCGAGGGTGATGGTCAGGCTGGCCCAGTCGGCGGCGAACGAGCCGGACGCGTAGGGCCAGCGGCCGCTGACCCGGTAGCCGCCCTCCACCGGCTCGCTCCGGTCCCCCGGCGAGAAGATGCCGCAGATCCTGGGCCTCTTCCCGGCGCCGAAGAGGTCGTCCTGGGCCGGCTCGGACCAGGTGCTGGCGAAGCCGGTCCCGATCGCCATCAGCGCGGTCACCCAACCCGTGGACCCGTCGCCACGAGCGATCTCCGCGGTGGCTTCGATCGCCGTGCGCAGGGTGACACCGCCGCCGCCGAGGCGCTCGGGGACCATCATGTGGAACAGCCCGGCGTCCTCGAGGTGCGTGATGACCTCCGGCGCGATGCGTCGCGCCTCCGCGTTCCGGGCGGCGTGCTCACGGATCAGCGGCACGAGCGCTGTGGCGCGCGCCACCACGTCCGCGTCGGGGATCGAGATGTCGCCGACGGTCGGTAGCGCACTGGCCAGTGGTGGCATGGGAGCTCTCTCGTTCTCGGACCGGATGCCATCCCGTCGTGGTCGGACTCACAAGCAGGTGACCCAGCAAATATTGACGAGGGGACTCCGGCGGCACAACGCCAGGAACTTGACCGCTCCCATGCGCCTGGCGTATCAGCGCGTGCGTAGACGGGGACGGCAGGAGCTGCAGCCACCTGCCCGGGCGCCGGTACGGGGCCGGCGGCCGGCGACCCGACCGGTCAGGACGCGGGCTGACCGTCGAGGCGGGCGAGCCAGCTCCGCAGTGCCGTGACCACGCCGGCCGGGTCCTCGAGCGTCGACAGGTGACCCACGCCGTCGAGCACGGTGAGTTCGGCATGCGGCAGGCCGGCCGCGAGGTCCTCCCCCAGCGTGCGCGGTGTGATCGGGTCCGCGTCACCGACGATCACGATGGCAGGGACGTCGACGCGGGCCAGTTCCTCGGTGCGATCAGCACGGTTGAGGACGGCCGTCTGCTGGTCGCGGAACACGCGCGGGCCGAGATCACGTGCCATGGTCGCCGCGAGGGCGGTGACGTCGGGCCGGCGTGGGGCTACCGCAGCGGAGATGACCTGAACGGCACGGTCGAAGTCACCGGCATCGGCCATCTCGATGAGTTTCAGCGAGTTCTCGCGCCTGCTGGGTGGCGCCGCGATGGCGGAGGTGTTGAGCAGGGCGACGCCCCGGAGACGGCCGGTCCGCCGGAGCGCCAGGTCCAGGCACACGTAGCCGCCCATGGAGATGCCGGCCAGGTAGAACTCGCCGGGAGCGCGCGCCAGGATGTCGTCGGACATGGCCGCGATGGAGGCGCCCTCACCGCGGATGACGACGCAGTCGACGGCCTCCTGGAGCTGCTCGACGACCGGTTGCCAGAGTCTCTCGTCGGACCCGAGGGCGGGAACGAGCACCAGTGAGAGTCTCGCCACGTCGTGCTCCTCTCGATGTGGTGAAGAGGTCAGGACTCAGCGCCGTCGACGCTGAGGATGGCGCCGGTCGTGAAGCCGGCGTCCTCGGACACGAGGTAGGCGACGGCCGCGGCGACCTCCGTACCGGTGCCGGTACGCCCGGCAGGGATCGCGGCGCGAGTGGCCGTCTGGGCGGCCTCGGGAAGCGCTTCGAAGGTGTCGCGGATCCGGCCCTCGGTGGGCAGGATCAACCCTGGCGAGACGGCGTTGACCGTGATACCGGATCGCCCCAGGTCCTTCGCCAGCTGCTTGGTCAGCCCGTTGACTGCCGCCTTGGACGTCGCATACGGCAGGCGTGCGCCGACCGTTCCGGAGGGCCCGGCCTTGCCGTTGGCCACGGCCGAGGAGAAGTTGACGATCCTGCCGTAGCCGTGGCGCTCCATCAGCGGAACGGCCTGCCGGGCGCACAGGAATGCCGTGGTCACGTTGACGTCCACGACCCGACGCCAGATGTCGGCTGTGACATCGGCCAGGGACCGGATCACGTCCGTGCCGCTCCCGCCGGCGGTGTTGACCAGGACGTCGAGACGACCGAAGCGGTCGTCGAGCCGCCGGAAGGCATCGACCACCGCCGGCTCCTCGGTCAGATCGACGGCCACCGTCAGGGCCTCGACGCCGTGGACCTCGACCGCGGTCCGGGTCGTGGCCAGACCGCTCTCCCGAAGGTCGAGCAGGACCAGGTCGAAGCCGTCGGCCGCCAACCGGACGGCGATCTCGGCACCGAGCCCCTGAGCGGCCCCGGTGACCGCCGCTACGCGCCTGCGCACTCCAAGCTCCTCAGTCATCGCTGGTTTCGACACCCCCGTCGGACGGCGGCGGCTCAGCCGACGGGGCCCCAGAAGGTCTCCCCCGCGTAGGTGTCCGAGAGCGGCTCCAACGCCTCGGGCCAGACACCGGGGGTGACCTGACGGCGCTGGGCGGGCGCCCGGACGGCACCGTTCCAGCCGACTTGCTCCATGTAGTAGTAGAGCTGCAGGACGTGCCCCGCAGGATCGACGGCATGCACGACGTAGTCGATGCCGGGGTGGATCTCCTGCGGCAGGTCGATGAGCTTGACGCCCCGCTCCTCGAGGAACAACCGCGCCGCGCGGAGCTCGGAGTAGGAGCCGAGTTGGATGCCGAAGGACAGCAGCGTCGTCTCGCTGCTCACGCCGAGGGCCTCGCGCAGCCGGAGCGGGAACAGCGCGACGCTGTGGTGCTCGGTGTTGGTGCGCAGGAAGACCGCGCGGTGGCCCTGGACCTCGGTCTCCTCGCTCAGGACCAGGCCCAGGGTCTCGGTGTAGAAATCGATCGACTCCTCCACGTCCTCCACGAAGAGGCTCACCGGGCCCAGGCGTACCGGGGTGAACGGCCGCCCCAGGAGCACCCCGCCGACGTCGAAGGTCTTGTCCGACTCGTCGATCCACCGGTGACCGGAGTTCAGGTCGATCCCCTCGGCCACCGCCTCGACGACCTCGGTCGCCTCGGCCCTGTAGGGCAGCTCCGGGTGGTCGTGGCGCCAGGGCCACATCACCTGCGGTTTGCTCAGGCCGTCCCAGCCCACCTGCTCGATGCCGTACTCCAGCTCGTTGGTGTGGCCACTGGGGTCCGGGAAGTAGGTGTGCCAGTTCGACCCCGGATCGCGGCCGTACCGGTCGATATCCCGCCCCCGCGACTCGAGCCACCTGCGTGCCTCGACCACCTCCCGCAGGGAGCTCACCTGCCAGGTGATCTGGTTGACGGTGATGTCGTCGCGTGCCGGCTGCTCCATGTGCTCGATCCACGGCCGAGGCATCAGCACGAGGGTGTGGTGGTCGCTGTTGTGCCGCAGCATGTAGATCCGGGTGTCGGGCAGGCCGTCGTGCCACGGTCCCGGGTCGGTGACTGCCGTGTCGATGACCTCGGAGACCTTGAACCCGAGCAGGTCTCGGTAGAACGCCAGCGCCGCGCCGGTGTCCTGCACCGAGATGCCGAAGTGGTTGAGACGGCGAATCTTGAACGGGCGGTCGTAGAGCACACCGCCGACGTCGTACTTCGTGCTCATGGCTGGGCCTCTCAGCTGGGCTTGACTACTTCGTTGGTGAGGGAGCCGAGCAGCGTGGACGACACCTCGACCACGTCGCCCGGCCGGATGAAGCGGGACTCGTCGGGAAAGGTGCCGTCGTCGAGCCGCTTACTGGAGTCGACTGCAGTGCCCTTCGGTGTGCCTGAGAGGATCAGGTCGCCCGGGTACAGGGTCGTGTCCCGCGAGAGGAACGCGCCCAGAGCGGCGAAGCCGTGGATCATCGACCGCGTGTTCCCGCTCTGACGGAGCTCGCCGTTGACGCGGCACTCGATCGGGATGTCCTGGGGGTCGATGTCCCCGGCCACGACGATCCACGGCCCGAGCCCGGCCGCGGTGTCGAAGTTCTTCGAGTACTGGAAGTCCGGTCCGAAGGAGACGTTGTCCCGGACCGACCAGTCGTTGGCGAGGGTGTAGCCCCAGATGTGGGACCCGAAGTCCCTGCCGTCGAGGTCGCGCCCCGGCTTGCCGATGACCACGGCGATCTCGGCCTCGTAGTCGAGGAGGTTCGTGCGGGCCGGGTAGCGGACCTGGTCACCGTCGGTCGAGGCACACCGGGCGTCCTTCATGAAGTACTTCGGCCCCCCGGCCTGCAGCCGGTTCAGCGTCGACTGGGCGCCCGCGTCACCGGTGTTCTGCGCCGCCGCCTGCATGTGGTCGGCGAAGTTGGCGAGTGCGGCGAACATCCGCGACGCACCCTCGATCGGCGGGTGGAGGGTCACCTCGCTCAACCGGTGCCGCAGCGGCTCGCCGTCCACGCCGGTGGCTTCGTCCGGCTGCGCGGCCAGGTGGTCCAACGCGGCCCGGGCGCCCGCCAGGGCGGTCTCCCCCGCCTCGATGAACGCGTTGAGGGAGGTGGGCACGTCGGAGGGGCTGCCAGCGGCATCCGACCCGCCGAGGTAGCTCGCGTAGGCAGCACCGATGTCGACGAGCGAGTCGCCCTCGACGATGCCGACCCGGCGATCCGGTCCGAAGATTGCGACCTTCATGGTTCTCCTTGCTCGCTCTCTGTCGACGTCTGGGACGGAGGTGCTGTGGTGGCTCGGCCGGCGAGACCGGCCGGGCCACCGGCGTCAGTCGGTGCCGGGATCGCCGCCGACCTTGTCGAGGAACCGGCCGCCGGTCGGGGTGAGGCTGTAGATCGCCAGTCGCCGGATCCGGCCGTCGCGGACCGTGAAGAAGTCCGCGAGGGCGACCGTGGTGCCGCCGGTGTCGAGGTCGATCTCGACGGCGACGTCGTCGCCGTGGGTCACCAGGACCTTGGGCCGGGGGCGCATCGCGCCGGGCTTGAGACCGTTCTGGTACATCCGCCGGATCGCCTCTGATCCATGGAGGGTGCCCGCCGCGTTCTGCAGGGTCGCGTCCTCGGCGAACAGGGCCGCGACGGCATCGACGTCGCCGGCGGTGACCCCGGCGAAGTACGCCTCCACGATCTGCGTGGGAGAGCTCATCTGGCTGGCCCTCAGCCCTGCAGGTACTTGGCCGAGGCGTAGATCGACTTGTACTGCAGGTAGCCCTCGAGACCGACCTCGCCGCCGAGCTCGCGGCCGAGCCCCGACTCCTTATAGCCCCCGTAGGGGGCACCGATGTCGAGCAGGTAGTAGTTCAGGCCGACGGTGCCGGACCGGATCTGCCGGGCGACCTGCAGCGCACGGTCCTCGTCCGCGCTGTACACGACGGCGGCGAGACCGAAGTTCGTGTCGTTGGCGAGCTGGATCGCCTCGGCCTCGTCACCGAAGGGGATCACCGCGATGACCGGCCCGAAGACCTCCTCGCGCGCCAGCTTGTCGCTGTTGGCGACATCGGCGAACACGGTCGGCTCGACGAAGTAGCCCTGGTCGAGCCCGGCCGGCCGACCACCGCCGGCGACCAGGCGCGCGTCGGACGCCTTCGCCGCTTCGATGTAGCCCAGGACGCGGTCCAGCTGCCGCTGCGAGGCCATCGGACCGAGCGTGACGGATGGGTCCAACGGGTCGCCGATGGTGAAGTGCGAGCTCGCGTGGTCGGCCAGCGCGGCGACCACCTCGTCGTAGCGGGATCGCGCCACGAGGACGCGTGACTGCGTGGTGCACGTCTGGCTGCTGTTCAGGAAGGAGGCACCGTCGAGCGCGGCCACGAACGCCTGGACATCGCCGTCCTCGAGGAAGATGCCCGGCGACTTGCCGCCCAGCTCGAGGGTGACCGGGCGGATGAGCCGGCCGGCCTCGGCGCCGATCTGCCGGCCGGCCTCCGTGGAGCCGGTGAAGGCGATCTTGTCCACCAGGGGGTGTGACACGAGGGCTGCGCCGGCATCCCGGTCGCCCACCACGACGTTGAGCACGCCGTCGGGGAGCCCCGCCTCCTGGGCGGCCTCTGCCCAGACGTAGGGGTCGAGCGACGTCTCGGGCGAGGGCTTGAGGACGACGGTGTTCCCAGCGGCCAGCGCGGGCGCGATCTTGAAAGCGGCCAGGGCCTGCGGGAAGTTCCACGGGACGATCGCGGCCACCACGCCGAGGGGTTCCCGCCGCACGATCGTGGACCCGACCATGCTGGGCTGCGGCCGCTCGAGGACCAGGTTCTCGATGACGTCGGCATAGATCCGCAGCAGTGCCCCGGGGAGCATGCCGTTGACCTGCTGCGAGAAGCCGATCGGCATGCCGTTCTGACGGCTGACGAGGGTGGACGTCCCCTCCCCGCGGCTTTCCAGGGCATCGGCGAGCCGACGCAGGGCCGCGGCGCGCTCAGCCGGCGTGGTGCGCCCCCACGGCCCGAGGTCGAACGCTCGTCGCGCGGCTCGCACGGCGGTGTCGATGTCCGCCTCACCACCGAGCGCTGCAGCACCGATGACCCGGCCGGTCGCTGCCTCCGTCTGGTCGTGGATGCGCCCGGCGATCGGGTCGACCCAGGCGCCGTCGATGAAGAACCGGGTGCGGTCCAGGCTGCTGGGTCGCTCGACGGTGAGGGACATGTCATCTCCTTGGTAGCGACGGCGTCGCCAGGGGTGGTCGGTCTTCCACGAGTTGCGAGGGATGTCGGCGACGGGGGGCGCCGGGCCGGGCTCGGCGGGTGCAGAACGAGACGCCCATCACCGTCCTGCCAGCGTCACGGTTCGCCGTGCCCCGGACAACGCCATGAAGTTCCGTGCCTCCATGCAGGAGACGCATGACTCCCGGCTCGTCGGGCCGGCCGGCCACGAGCTCTCCGTCGACCGGGCCGCTCCGGGGCGGGAGGGGGCCCTCAGACGGCCAGGAGCGACGGGCTCTCGAGGGTCTTGGTGAAGGAGAGGACCTCGGCGGCCAGGTCGGGGTCGCGGGACAGCCGGCGGAACATCTCGAGGTCGCGCTCGAGCTTCGCGGGGTCGGCGGAGTGGAAGATCAGACGCTTGTTCGCCGAAGCGCGGGGACTCGCCTTCTCGAGGAAAGCCGCCCGGCGCAGATGGGCATAGGTGTCGAGGATGCTCTCGTCGGCCCGCCCGTGAGCCACGGCTCCCAGGGTCTCGATCAGCGCGTAGGAGTCGAACAGGCCCATGGTGAGCCCCAGGCCGCCACAGGGGTTCGTGGCGTGGGCGGCGTCACCCGCCAGCAGGACGCGACCGGCCCGATACGTCGAGGCGCTGCGCTGGTGCATGCGGTACGGCGAGACGGCTTCCACCTGGACCTGCCGCGCGACGTCATCGCCGAAGACGTTGGCCAGGAAGTGCGGAAGTCGCGCCCCGACGCTCTCGACGGGCAGCTCGGCGTCCTCCATGTACGTGTACCGCCACAGTCCGTGGTCGCCCGACTCGTCGATCTTGGCGATGATCGCACCGAACACGTCATCGACGTAGAAGGTGGACTGAGCCCAGCCCGCCCTGTCGTCGGGAAAGCGGACGTTGGTGGCGACGAAGCGTTCCGGCCACGTCATCCCGTGGAAGCCGAGATCCAAGGCGCCACGGACCCGCGAGCCTGCGCCGTCGGCGCCGACCACCCAGCGAGCCCGGACCGATCTCTCCCCAGCCTCACCGCCCAGCCTCAGTTCGACAGCGGCCTCGTCCTGGACGACGGCGGTGACCTCGCTGCCCCACCGGAACTCGACGTTGGGCAGGGCCTCCAGCCTGGCCAGGACGACCTTGGCGAGAGACCCCTGCCCGAGGTGGAGGTTGTGGGGATGCTTGACGCGGCCCTCGAGCGCCTTGAGGCGGTACGGGATGATCTCGCCCGTCCTGCGGATCCGGTAGGCGTAGTCCTGCTTCAGGAAGCCTGCCCGCACAGCGTCGTCGTAGAGGTCGAGCCGCTCCAGTCCGTCGAGGGTCGACCAGTGGTAGACGACGGCACGCGGGGCGTCCTGCAGTTCGGAGAAGCGCTCGACGACCGTGACCTCGATGCCCTGCTGCGCGAGTCCGAGCGCGGTCACCAGCCCGGTGGGCCCGGCCCCGACGATCACGACCTGTCGCTCATCCTGCACTTCACTCCTCCTCCAGATCGACGTTCGCCATGTCGCCGACCCGGATCAACGGTGGCGGAGAACTGCTGCGCTGGCCAATGACGCCCGTTCGGCGACTCCATGCGCTGGGCGCATGGCGGCATCCACCACGCATCCGGCGGGCGCGGTCAAACGTGTCCGCGCTCGGCACGCGCCTCGGGCAGGCCGGAGCGGTGCGACCGGGTCAGGCCCGCAGTCGGTCCTCCTGGGCGTCCACGAGCACCAGGAGGAGGTCGCCGGCCTCCACCTGCTGGACCCGCCCGACGGCGACCCGTCGCACCACGCCTGCCACGGGTGCGGTGATGGCGGCGTCCATCTTCATCGCCTCGATCATGGCGACGGTCTGACCGACCTCGACGGGGTCGTCCTCGCTGACCGCGAGGGTGACGACCCCGGCGAACGGGGCACCCACGTGTCCCCGATCGCGGCGGTCTGCCTTCTCGGCGGTGGGAACGCGGGCATCGACGGACCGGTCGCGAACCGTGACCGGTCGCAGCTGCCCGTTCAGCGTGCACATGACGGTGCGCATGCCCCGGTCGTCCGGGTCGCCGATGGCCTCGACCCCCAGGAGCAGGGTGACCCCGGGTTCGAGGTCGACGGGGTGCTCGTCACCGGGGCGCAGGCCGTACAGGAACTCCTCGGTCGGCAGGACCGAGACGTCGCCGTAGGTCGCGACGTGGGCCTCGTAGTCCTCGTTCGGAGCGGGGAACAGCAGCCGGTTCAGGGTGGCCCGGGGGTGTTCCGACAGGGCCGCGACGTCGTCCCGGGTCAGCTTCGCGGGAGGCCTGGCCGGCCGGCGTCCCATCAGCGCCTGGCTGCGGAGGGGTTCGGGCCATCCCCCGGGGGGGTCGCCGAGCTCGCCACGCAGAAAACCGATCACCGAGTCGGGTAGGTCGTGCGCGGAGGGGTCGGCCGCGAAGTCGGCGACCGTGACGCCGGAGCCGACCAGCTGCAGGGCCAGGTCGCCCACGACCTTCGAGCTCGGGGTGACCTTGACCAGGCGGCCGAGCAGCCGGTCGGCAGCGGCGTAGGCGTCCTCGACCTCCTCGAAACGCTGACCCAGACCGAGGGCGATGGCCTGCTGGCGGAGGTTGGACAGCTGCCCACCGGGGATCTCGTGGGCGTACACGCGCCCGGTCGGCGCGGGCAGGCCGGACTCGAACGGCGCGTAGACCCGGCGGACCGCCTCCCAGTAGGGCTCGAGGTCGTTGACCGCGGCCAGGTCCAGGCCGGTGGCCCGGTCGGTGTGGTCGGTGGCTGCGACGATCGCCGACAGCGACGGCTGGCTCGTGCTGCCCGCCATGGCGGCCACCGCCCCGTCGACGGCATCGACGCCGGCCTGCCACGCCGACAGCAGCGTGGCCAGCTGTCCCCCGCCGGTGTCGTGCGTGTGCAGGTGCACCGGCAGGTCGAAGCGCTCCCGCAGCGCCCGGACCAGACGACCGGCAGCCGGCGGCCGGAGCAGGCCGGCCATGTCCTTGATCGCGAGCACGTGCGCACCGGCGTCGACGATCTGCTCGGCCAGCCGCAGGTAGTAGTCCAGCGTGTAGAGGTCCTCACCCGGGTCGCTGAGGTCGCCGGTGTAGCACAGCGCCACCTCGGCCACCGCCGTCCCGGTCTCCCGCACGGCATCGATGGCCGGGTGCATCTGTCCTACGTCGTTGAGCGCGTCGAAGATGCGGAAGACGTCGATGCCGGTGCGGGCGGCCTCGGCGACGAAGGCGTCGGTCACCGTCTCCGGGTAGGGCGTGTAGCCGACCGTGTTGCGGCCGCGCAGGAGCATCTGCAGACAGATGTTGGGCACGGCCTCGCGCAGCGCGGCCAGCCGCTGCCACGGGTCCTCGTGCAGAAAGCGCAAGGCCACGTCGTACGTCGCCCCGCCCCAGCACTCCAGACTCAGCAACTGGGGCGTCGTCCGCGCCTGGACGGGTGCGACGACCAGCATGTCCTTCGTCCGCATCCGGGTTGCCAGCAGTGACTGGTGCGCATCCCGGAAGGTCGTGTCGGTGACCGCCAGCGCCCGCTGGCCACGCAGCTCCGCGGCGAATGCCTCAGGTCCCAGGGCGAGCAGTCGCTGCCGCGAGCCCTCCGGTGGCGCGCTCGTGCGGTCCACTGCGGGCAGCTTGTCCACCGGGTCGACCAGGCGCGGCCGCTCACCGTGCGGCCGGTTGACGGTCACGTCGGCCAGGTAGCTCAACAACCTGGTACCACGGTCGGCCGAACTGCGGGCGGACAGCAGCTGCGGCCGCCGCTCGATGAACGACGTCGTCACCCGCCCCGCCCGGAAGTCGGGATCCTCCAGCACTGCCGCCAGGAACGGGATGTTCGTGGCCACACCGCGGATGCGGAACTCCGCCACCGCTCGCCGTGCCCGCGCCACCGCCGTCTCGAGGTCCCGTCCCCGGCAGGTGAGCTTGACCAGCAGCGAGTCGAAGTGTGCCTCCACGAGCCCGCCCAGCGACGCGCCGCCGTCCAGCCGGACCCCGGCACCTCCCGGGGAGCGGTAGGTGGTGATCCGGCCGGTGTCCGGGCGGAAGCCGTTGGCCGGGTCCTCGGTGGTGATCCGGCATTGGAGCGCGGCGCCGCGCAGGATGATCGACTCCTGCGTCAGGCCCAGATCGGGCAGCGTCTCCCCCGCCGCGATCCGCAGCTGTGCGGAAACCAGGTCGATGTCGGTCACCTCCTCGGTGACGGTGTGCTCGACCTGGATCCGGGGGTTCATCTCGATGAACACGTGCCTGCCGTCGGCGTCGACCAGGAACTCCACCGTGCCGGCGTTGACGTAGCCGATGGATCGGGCGAAGGCCACGGCATCCGCGCAGATCCGTGCCCGCAGGGCCGGATCCAGGTTCGGCGCCGGCGCCAACTCGATCACCTTCTGGTGGCGCCGCTGTAACGAGCAGTCGCGCTCGAACAGGTGCACCACGTTCCCCGCCGCGTCGGCCAGGATCTGCACCTCGATGTGACGCGGTTCCACCACAGCCTGCTCCACGAACACCGTCGGGTCGCCGAAAGCGGACTCCGCCTCGCGCATGGCCGCCTGCACCGCACCGGGCAGGTCCGCAGGCTCGTGCACCCGCCGCATCCCCCGGCCCCCGCCGCCCGCGACGGCCTTGACGAACACGGGGAACGGGATGACGTTCGCGGCGGCCACGACCGTGCTCAGGTCCGCACTCGGCTCGGTCGAGGCCAACACCGGCAGTCCCGCGTCCCGGGCTGCCGCGATCGCCCGCGCCTTGTTCCCGGTCAGCTCCAGCACGGCGGCCGGAGGACCCACGAAGGCGATACCCGCCCGCGCGCACGCCTCGGCCAGCTCCGGGTTCTCCGACAGGAACCCGTATCCGGGATAGACCGCATCCGCGCCCGCACGCCGCGCCGCGCCGACGATCTCCTCGACCGACAGATACGCCCGTACCGGATGACCGAGTTCACCGATCCGGTGGCTCTCGTCGGCCTTCAGCCGGTGCACCGAGTTGCGGTCCTCCCAGGGGAACACGGCCACCGTGCCCCCACCCAGCTCGTAAGCAGCCCGGAACGCCCGCACCGCGATCTCACCACGATTGGCCACCAGCACCTTCCGGAACGGCGACGGCCGGGGGCTCCTGGACCGCCGCATCATGCCTGCGCTCGCAGGTTGGGAGACGGCAAGGCGCATCGGGCGCCGGACGACCCGACCGAGCGAGCGAGGGTCGTTCGCCCACGGTCCGGGGGCGCATTGCGTGACTGGGAGGTACGGATGATCGAACTCCATGGATCAGGACGCCGCCGTCAGCGGCTGTCACGTCTGACGCGACACGGGCGACGCCCGGTGGCCGCGTGGCGGAAGCCCGAGGATGGCGGGCGCTCTCCCGGCCGCAGCATCCTGGCGTACCGCGCAGCGCCCGGAGAACGGCACGTAGTTCGAGCTCGTCATGCACCCGACGCATGGAGTGCCGACCGCGACGTCTCATGCGTCGGGTGCATAGCAGGTCCGAAGATTCCGGTCTGGTCACCGTGCGACCCGGAACCGCATCCTCAGCTCCTCGTGACGCCAGTCACGCGACCGCAGAGGAGAGAGATGTCCCTCGCCCACGAGCGACCCCACGACTTCGAAGGCCCGATCCGGGAACCGCAGACCCACTGCAGCCCGAGCCCTCGACGGGACGCGACCCGGAGCGCCTCATGACCCGGGTGGCCATCAGCGGCGCCTCGGGCGACCTCGGGCGCCGGGTCACCCGACTGCTCGTGAGCGAGGCTCCCGACCTCGAGCTGACCCTCGTGACCCGGACACCGGGGCAACTCGCCGACCGTTCGGAGCAGGGCATGCGCGTGATCCGCGGCGACTACCAGGACCGGGCATCGCTCGACGAGGCGTACCGCGGTGCGGACATCCTGTTCCTGATCAGCGGGCTGAACCTGGGCCGGCGCATCTCCGAGCACCGCAACGCCATCGCGGCGGCGGAAGCGGCAGGCGTCCGCCACATCGTCTACACCTCGGTCGGCGGCGGCGAGCAGCCAAACAATCCCGCCCTGTCCGCCAAGGACCACTACCAAAGCGAGCAGGATCTCCGGGCTTCGGGCATGGCGTACACATTCCTGCGCAATCACCTGTACGCGGAGATCGTCAGCAACATCTGGATCGCCCCGGCAGCCGCCAGTGGTCGCCTGGAGATGGCGACGGGACACGGCTCGCTGTCCCCCGTGGCGAAGCGAGACGTCGCCGCGAGCGCTGCTGCGGTGCTCCGTGAACCTGACCGGCACGCCGGCGCCGTCTACGAGATCACCGGGCCCGAACTCCTGAGCATGGAAGAGATCGTGCGCATCGGCTCCGACGTGTACGGGGTGCCGATCGCCTACCAGCCGGTCACGGAGGAGGAACGGCTGGCGTTCTTCGACAGCGTCGGGCTCCCTCGCACCTACGACCCGGATCTACCGCCCAGTGCGGAGGGGCACCGGTGGGCCAGCGACGAGCTGGTGTCCGCGGACCTGGCGGTCGCGGGCGGCCACCAGGCGCTGCTGTCCCGGCACGTGGAGCAGCTGACCGGGCGGGCGCCCGAGGCGCTGCGGTCGGTCATGGAGCGGGTCAAGTCGGTGCGATACGACCAGATCGACGAACTGGTCTGACGCCTCGCCCCGTGGACACCGAGGCCGCTCCAGACCGGCGACCGCGTCGTTCGCCATCGACCGGCCCGTCCAGTCCCCGGGCAGCACAACCCAGTCGTCGCGCCCATCCGGGCGGTCGACGATCCCGAACGACCAGAGAGGTACATCGACCATGAGCGACAACGGCGTCACTGGGACCGCGCTGGGCACGGCGATCGCGGAGGTGGACGGCATGCCGGCTCCTCCGGATGCGCGGTCGGGCTCCGTCGGTGCGGGACTGCCCGGTCCGGCGACCGTGCGGGACGTCCCGGCTTATCCCGACGTCCCGACGTATCTGAACATCCTGGGCGGCCTGCACATCTGGGAAGGCGACGGCTGGAAGCAGGAATCCCTGTCGTGGAAGACGACCGCGTACCTCGCGTCGAACCTGAGTGGATTGCCGGAGTTCACGTTCAGCGGTCCGCATGCACAAGAGTTCCTGTCCCGGCTGAGCATCAACAACGTCCACCGCTGGCCGGTGGGCACGTCGAAGCACCTCGTGATGCTCGACGACCGCGGCTACATCGCCAACCACGGCCTGACCGTGCGGGACAGCGAGGACTCCTTCCGGCACATGGCTGCGATGCCGTGGCCGTTGTACAAGGCCCCGTCCCTCGGGCTGGACGTCGAGATCGGCCTGCGGGACATCTTCCTCTTCCAGGTCGCGGGACCGACGTCTGTGCAGGTCCTCGAGCGGCTCCTCGGACAGCCGCTCCGCGGACTGGCGTTCCTGGGGGTGCAGCGCGTCGCCATCCCGGGGATCGACGCGTCGGTGGAGATCGAGCTGTCCCGGATCGGCATGGCCGGCACCCTGGCCTATGAACTGCGTGGGCCACTCGAGCACGGCCCGGCGGTCTTCGATGCCGTGTTCCAGGCCGGCAAGGACTTCGGACTGAAGCGACTCGGCTGGCGCACCTACGTGGTGAACCACACCGAGGGGGGTTTTCCCCAGCAGGGGTGCACGTTCCTCCCGGCGGCCTTCGCCGACCCGGGCTTCGTGTCCCACCCGGTCTTCGGGGCTGCGCTCCCGCCCGGGCAGACCGGAGGTGCACTGCGGGGGAGCATCGACCCGACGGACATGGACGCGCGGCTGCGGACGCCGTTCGAGGTCAACTGGGGGTGGATGGCCAAGTTCGACCACGACTTCATAGGCCGTGCGGCCCTGGAGGCCGAGGCCGCTGACCCCCGCCGCAAGACCGTGGTGCTGCGGTGGAACAAGGAGGACGTCGTCGACGTCTTTGCCTCGCAGTTCGAGCCCGGTCAGGAGTACAAGCACTTCGAGTTCCCGACCACGCCCCAGTCACCGGCCGGGGACCACGCCGACCTGGTGACCAAGGACGGCCGGCCGGTCGGCGTGTCTTCGGTCGCGGTGTACTCCTACCACTACCGCGAGATGCTCTCGCACTCGACGATCGACCTGGAGCACGCCGCGATCGGTACCGAGGTCGTCGTGCACTGGGGAGACCACGGCGGGCGGATCAAGCCCATCCGCGCCACGGTCGAGCGGTTCCCCTACCTGGACATGGCGAGCAACAAGGACTTCGACATCGACGCGATCCCGTCCGGAGTCGCGGCCGAGTAGTCCACCACGGACGCACCGAGCACGCCCCCTCGATGAGGACGGCGGCCCCGCCCCGGAGCCCCCTCAGCTCGCTGAGCCTGCATCGAGGTCGGGGTCGTCCGTCGGTGCGTCCGTGGACACGGCCGACGCGACAGCCGAGGGATATCGGCTCCCCCCCCCCGCTCCGCAGACACATGCCCGGCCCCTGCCGGGAGCCCATCCGGGAGGACTCATGACCGCGCTGGCCACCACCGCCACCGCGCTGCCACGCGCGACGCCCGCCGCTCGGCACGACACCGACCACGGCCGACTGCTCATCCAGTGCCCCGACCGGCCCGGGGTGGTCTCGGCGGTGAGCACTTTCCTCACCGCAGCCGGTGCGAACATCGTCGCCCTGGACCAGTTCTCCACTGCCGAGGAGGGCGGGGAGTTCTTCCAGCGCACCGAGCTCCACCTGCCCGGCCTGGCCGCCGCCCGCGACCAGCTGGAACGGTCCTTCGCCACGCAGGTCGCAGAAGAGTTCGGCATGACCTTCCGGCTCACCCAGGCCGACATCCCCAAGCGGGTCGCGATCATGGTCTCCAAGACCGACCACTGCGTGCTGGACCTGCTGTGGCGTCACCGCCGCGGTGAACTGGACATGACCATCGCGATGGTCATCTCCAACCATCCCGACCTGGCCGATGCCGTACGCCCGTTCGGGGTGCCCTACTTCCACATCCCGGCCACCCGGGACAACCGGGCCGAGGCCGAGGCCCGGATCCTCGATCTGCTGCGCGGCAACGTCGACCTGGTCGTGCTGGCCCGCTACATGCAGATCATCACTCCGGAGTTCCTGGACCGGGTGGGGTGTCCGCTGATCAACATCCACCACTCGTTTCTCCCCGCCTTCATCGGCGCCGGACCGTACCAGAAGGCCAAGGACCGCGGGGTGAAGCTCATCGGCGCCACGGCCCACTACGTGACCGCCGACCTCGACGAGGGCCCGATCATCGAGCAGGACGTCGTCCGCGTCGATCACCGGCACACCACCGCCGATCTGGTACGCCTGGGCGCCGACGTCGAGCGTGCCGTGCTCTCCCGCGCCGTGCGCTGGCACCTCGAGGACCGCGTCGCCGTCCACGGCAACACCAGCGTCGTCTTCTGAGGTCGCCGTGCCCGCGCAGATGATCGACGGCACCGGCATCGCCCGGCAGGTCCGCGAGGACGTCGCCACGGGCGTCGCCGGACTCGTCGCCGCAGGGGGCACCGCCCCCGGTCTAGCCACCGTGCTGATCGGGGACGACCCGGCGAGCGAGGTCTACGTGCGCAACAAGCGCCGGGCGTGCACCGCCGCCGGCATGGCCGACCTGCACCGCCACCTGCCCGCCGACATCTCCCAGAGGCAGGCGGCAGAGCTGATCGACGACCTGGCGGCCGACCCCGCTGTGTCGGGCATCCTGCTCCAGTTGCCCACACCTGGCCACCTGGACTCCGAGGCGCTGCTGGCGCGCATCCCCGCGGACAAGGACGTCGACGGGCTGACCACGGCCAACGCCGGTCTGCTTGCCCAGGGCCGGCCCGGGTTGCGCCCTTGTACCCCGTCGGGGGTCATGGCGCTCCTCGACCGGCACGACGTCGCGCTCTCCGGCGCCGAGGCCGTCGTCGTCGGCCGCTCGGTGCTCGTCGGCAGACCCATGGCCCAGCTGCTGCTCGAACGCAACGCCACGGTCACGGTCGCCCACTCCCGCACCCGCGACCTCGCCGAGGTGACCCGCCGCGCCGACGTCCTCGTCGTCGCGGCCGGTATCCCGGGCCTCATCGGCCCGGAGGCGGTGAAGCCCGATGCCACCGTCATCGACGTCGGCATCCACCGCGGCGACGACGGGCTGCGCGGCGACGTGGACACCGCCGCGGTCGCGGAGGTGGCCGCGCGCATCACGCCCGTCCCCGGCGGAGTCGGGCCCATGACCATCGCCCTGCTCCTGGCCAACACGCTCACCGCCGCCCGGCGCCAGCAGGGACTGGAAGCCCTGCAGTGACGCTGACGGCGCCCACCGTCGGCACACCGGCCCGCGGAGCGGGCGTCGACCGCTGCCGGGTGATGGGCATTCTCAACGTGACGCCCGATTCCTTCTCCGAAGGTGGCCGCTACGACGACACCGCCCGGGCCGTCACCCACGGGCTGGACATGGCCGCTCGAGGCGCCGACCTCGTCGACGTCGGCGGCGAATCGACCCGCCCCGGAGCGGGGCGGGTCCCGGTGGACGAGGAGCTGCGCCGCGTGCTGCCCGTGGTGGGGGAGCTGTCCCGCTCGGGGGTCGCGGTGAGCGTCGACACCACACGCGCGCGAGTCGCCGAGGCGGCGATCGCCGCCGGCGCCGTCGTCGTGAACGACGTCAGCGGTGGACTGGCCGACCCGGCGATGGCCTCGGTGGTTGCGGGGACCGGCGTCCCGTGGGTCCTCATGCACTGGCGGGGGCACAGCAGGGAGATGTACGCCGCCGCCTACTACGACGACGTCGTCGACGAGGTCCGGCGTGAGCTGCTGGCCCGGGTGGACGACGCGGTGGCCGCTGGGGTGGCACCCGACCAGCTCGTGATCGACCCGGGCCTCGGCTTCGCCAAGCACCCGCCGCACGACCTCGCCCTGCTGGCCGGTCTGCACTCGCTCGTCGGGCTCGGGCTGCCGGTGCTCGTCGGCGCCTCCCGGAAACGCTTCCTCGGCGCCGTGCTCGCCGACTCCGACGAACTCTTCCCCGACCCCGCCCGGCGTGACGCGGCGACCCTGGCCACGACCGTCCTCGCGGCGCGCGCCGGGGCCTGGGCGGTCCGCGTGCACGACGTGGCGGGGAACGTCGACGCCGTCCGGACGCTCAACGCCGTACTCCGTGCCGAGGTCGAACATCGGCGTCCGTCCGCGGCCGGTGCTGAGGCGTCCATCCCTTGACCGCGGATGCACGAGATCCGCCCGCCGCCTGCACCGTCGTAGTCGGACCACAGCGAAGACGATGACCCTCGGTGTCGACATCCCTGTGGTCGGATGCTGCTGCCATCCCTGCGTAGGTCGAACAGTAGAGCACCGTACGTCGATCCAGGTCTGACCGAGCGCGGGCAGAGCGACGCGAGAGACGCCCCGCCCCCGTAGGTACTCCGCGTATAGGTCCCATCAGGCCGAACCCAGGTTGATGCAGTCTCCGACCGCTCAGCCAGGATCTCGACTGGTTGCCCGGTGGCCTGCGCGATGGTTCGCGCCGTCGGGGCATCCGGAGCCGTAAGGACAGCTTCGCTCGGGGCCTCCGGTGCAGGCGTGCTCGGTGTCACAGGGGCCGCCGGCAGATCCGACGCCATGACGGCATTGCTTTACTCAGCCGCCAGACACGTCGACCATCGCCGGCGAGGTTGGCCGCCCCGACCGGGGCCTCGAACTCCGGAGGGGGAGGACATCGCGAGGTGCCCTGTCGACCGCTGTCCCCCACATTCGACTCCGGCGGCGACCCCGGCGGCAGGGCACGCGCCCGGCGCACCGGACGCAGAACACGTCAGAGGCGAGCCGACTCGTTCGTCGACCCGCCTCTGACCTGCGGTTCTACGTCGGGCTGACAGGATTTGAACCTGCGACCCCTTGACCCCCAGTCAAGTGCGCTACCAAGCTGCGCTACAGCCCGAGCGTCAGGCGGCTCGCACCGCCCGATCGCTGCAGGAGCAGGTTACCGCACCCGCTCCGGCGCTCCGACGACCGGTCAGCCCTTGCGCCGGTCGCTGTCCCGGCCCTCGCGCACCTTGACCGAGATGTCGATCGGCGTGCCGCCGAAACCCCACCGCTCGCGCAGCTTGCGCTCCAGGAACCGGCGGTAGCCGGCCTCGAGGAAGCCGGTGGAGAAGACGACGAACCGCGGCGGCCGGATGTCGGCCTGGGTCACGTACTTGATCTTGGGGGCGCGCCCCCCGCGGGCCGGCGGGGGCGTCTCCTGCACCAGCTGGCGCACGTAGGCGTTCAGCTCGGCGGTCGGGATGCGCATCTCCCACGAGGCCAGCGCCTCGCGCAGGTGGTCGGCGAGCTTGCCGACCCCGCGGCCGGTGGCGGCGGAGATGTTGACCCGGCTGGCCCACTTGACCCGGGCGAGGTCGCGCTCGATCTCGCGCTCCAGCTGGGCGTGCCGGTCCTCGTCGAGGGTGTCCCACTTGTTGATCGCGATGACCAGCGCGCGGCCGGCCTCGATCACCTGGGTGATCACCCGCTGGTCCTGCTCGCTGATCACCTCGTCGGCGGCGAGCAGGACGACGGCGACCTCGGCGGCCTGGATGGCGGCCTCGGTGCGCAGGCTGGCGTAGTACTCGGTGCCGCTGGCGGTGTTGACCTTGCGGCGCAGCCCGGCGGTGTCGACGAACCGCCAGTCCTCCCCGCCCAGGTGCACGATCGAGTCGACCGGGTCGACGGTGGTGCCGGCGACGGAGTCGACCACCGACCGCTCGTCCTTGGCCAGCCGGTTGAGCAGGCTGGACTTCCCGACGTTGGGCCGGCCGACCAGCGCCACCCGGCGCGGGCCGCCCTCCTCCTCCTGCTCGCGCGGCGCCTCCGGCAGCGCGTCGAGCACCAGGTCCAGCAGGTCACCGCTGCCGCGGCCGTGCAGCGCGCTGACCGGCTGCGGCTCGCCCAGGCCCAGCGACCACAGCTCCGCGGCGTTGGCCTCGCTGCGCTCGTCGTCGACCTTGTTGGCCACCACGATGACCGGCCGGTCGCTGCGCCGCAGGATGCGGGCGGCGGCCAGGTCGGTGTCGGTGGCTCCCACCGAGCTGTCGACGACGAACACGATGACGTCGGCGGTCTTCATCGCGAACTCGGCCTGCCGGCTGATCGACGCGCCCAGGCCCGAGGCCTTGGGGTCCCAGCCGCCGGTGTCGGTGACGGTGAAGCGCTTGCCGTTCCACAGCGCCTCGTAGGAGATCCGGTCGCGCGTGACGCCCGGGATGTCCTGCACGACGGCGGCGCGGCGGCCGATGATCCGGTTGACCAGCGTCGACTTGCCCACGTTCGGCCGGCCGACGATCGCCACGACGGGCAGTGGCCCGCCGGTGCCCTCGCTCATGAGCTCTCCCCCACCCCGACCGCCGAGCAGGCCAGCGCGACGACGCGGTCGACGACGGCCTCCCGGTCCAGATCGGTGCTGTCGACGACGACCGCGTCGGCCGCCGGGCGCAGCGGGCTGTCGGCCCGGCTGCTGTCGTACTCGTCGCGCCGCCGCAGGTCCGCGGCGAGCGCGGCCACCTCGGCGGGGTCGCTGACGCCCAGCTGGGCGGCCCGGCGCTGGGCGCGGGCCTCCGGCGCGGCGGTCAGGTAGATCTTGCAGGTCGCCTCGGGGAGGACGACGGTGCCGATGTCGCGCCCCTCGACGACGACGGCGTCGGCCGCGGCCACCAGCGCGCGCTGCTGGTCGACCAGCTGGCGGCGCACGGCGGGCACCGCCGAGACCGCGGACACCGCCCGCGTCACCTCGGCGCCGCGGATGCGCACCGCGACGTCCACCCCGTCGACCTGCACGACCTCGGTGTCGGCCGCCGTCCCGACCTCGATCCGCGCCGCACCGACCACCCGGGCCACCATCTCGGCGTCCTCGGGGTCGGCACCGGCGTCGAGCACGGCGACGGTGGCGGCGCGGTACATCGCGCCGGTGTCGAGGTAGGCCGCGCCCAGCCGGGTCGCCACCGCCCGGGCGACGCTGGACTTGCCCGTGCCCGACGGCCCGTCGAGGGTCACCTGCCCCCGGAAACCGGTCACCGGGCCGCTCACTGCGCGATGTCCCGGCGCAGCGCGACCGCACCCCGCAGGTACACGTGCGCCACCTCGTCACGGGGGCGGTCGGTCTCCACGTGCGCCATGAGCCGCAGCACCCGCGGCAGCGCGTGCGGCACGTCGATCTCCGTGGCGCACATCAGCGGCACGGTGCCCAGGCCCAGCTCGCGGGCGGCCAGCGCCGGGAACTCCGAGACCAGGTCGGGAGTGGCCGTGAACAGGATGCTGATGATGTCGTCGGCGGTCAGGCCGTTGCGCTCCATGACCGTGCTGACCAGCTCGCGCGTGGCGTCGAGCACCTGCTCCCGGTCGTCGGCGTCCACCTGCGTCGCACCCCGGATGGCTCGGACGGCCATGCACACTCCTCGTTCGGAACCCGGCTCCCGGGTCGCCGGGGCCTGGTCGAGTCTAGGTTCGGGACGGCGACCCGCCGCGGCCGCCGCCCGATTCCCGTCTGCCGAGGAGGCCGCGTGCCCGTCCGTCCCACCGGAGAGCAGTACGTGCTCCGCCGTCCCGGCGCCGAGGTGACCGTCGTCGAGGTCGGCGGCGGGCTGCGCGGCTACACCGCCGGCGGCCGGGACCTGCTCGACGGTTTCGCCGAGGACGAGACGGCCGACGACGGTCGCGGCCACCTGCTGGCGCCCTGGCCGAACCGGGTGCGCGACGGCGTCTACACCTGGGACGGCGCGCAGCACCAGCTCGCGCTCACCGAGCCGGCCAAGGGCACCGCGATCCACGGTCTGGTGCGCCACGTCGCCTGGACCGTGTTCGACCGCTCGGACGACGCGATCACCCTCGGCCACCTCCTGCACCCCCAGCCGGGCTATCCGTTCCCGCTGCGGCTGCAGGTCGGCTACCGGCTGGACGAGCAGGGGCTCACCGTCACCACCACGGCCACCAACGAGGGCGACGTCCCGCTGCCCTACGGGGAGGGCTGGCACCCCTACCTGGCCGCCGGCCCGGGCGCGCACGTCGACGACTGCTGGCTGGTCGCCCCCGGCGGCACCCGACTGGCCGCCGACGAGCGCGGCATCCCGACCGGCACCGAGCCGGTCGAGGGCACCGCCTACGACCTGCGGGCCGGCCGGACGATCGGCGACCTCGTGGTCGACGCGGCGTTCACCGACCTCGAGCGGGACGAGGACGGCCGGGCGTGGGTGCGCCTGACCGGCCCCGACGGCCGCGGCGCCGCCGTCTGGATGGACGCCGGCTACGGCTACCTGCAGCTCTACACCGGCGACACGATCCCCGGCGACCGGCGCCGGCGCGGGCTGGCCGTGGAGCCGATGACCTGCCCGCCCAACGCGCTGGCCACCGGCGAGGCGCTGGTGCGACTGGAGCCCGGGCAGTCGGTCACCCGCACCTGGGGCATCGAGCCGCTCGGCTGACGGCGCGTCCCCCGCGAGGCATAGGAGGCTTGTGGGGGGGGGGGGGGGGGGGGGGGGGGGCGGGGCCGCGGGGCCCCCCCCCCCTCCCCCGCGCGGCCGGGCGGCCGCGGTGGGGCGCCCC